>CAZTFJ010000242.1:0-3108 GCA_964612255.1 uncultured Rikenellaceae bacterium
AATCGAATATGATAACCATTCGGCTTACTCACGACCAAATAGACAGGCTTAAAAGGCTTATTGATACGCCACTTAAAAATTTGGATATAGATTAAAGAGCAATGAATCAGAAACAAAATTGCCATAAAAGCGATTGGTTACAATCGCTTTTATGGCAAACATATGTTATGTAAAAAATTACTTGCCCGAAATCTTAGCCCAGGTATCTTTTAAGGTTGAAGTTCTGTTAAACACAAGGTTTTCTGGCTTGCTATCGTAATCTACGCTAAAGTAACCTAAGCGCTCGAATTGGAACCTATCCAGCGGTTTAGCATTTTGCAAAGCCGGTTCCACAAATCCTTTTACAACTTTAAGCGAATCGGGGTTGAGGCCAGTTTTCCAATCGGTACCCTCGGGTACATCGTCGGGATCCTCGTTTTGGAACAACCTATCGAAAAGGCGAACCTCAACCGGTACGGCATGCTTTGCCGAAACCCAATGAATTACACCCTTTACTTTTCGACCATCGGACGATTTTCCGCCAGCCGATTCGGGGTCGTAGGTGCAGCGTAGCTCCACAACCTCACCATTTTCGTCCTTAATAACCTCGTTGCATTTTATAAGATATGCGTATCGCAGGCGCACCTCGCCATCGGGTTTTAGGCGGAAAAACTTTTTAGGTGGATCTTCCATAAAATCGTCGCGCTCAATGTAAACCTCGCGGCTAAAAGGTATTGCCCTCTTACCAGCAGCTTCATCCTCGGGGTTATTAACTGCATTAATCTCCTCAACCTTATCGTCAGGATAATTTGTGATAACCACTTTTATAGGATTAAGCACAGCCATTCGGCGCTGGGCGCGCTTGTTCAAATCTTCGCGGATGCAAAACTCCAGCAACGAGAGGTCAATCACGTTGTCGCGCTTGGCAACCCCAACCCTTTCGGCAAAAGTACGAATCGATTCGGGTGTGTACCCTCTGCGGCGTAGGCCGCAAATAGTGGGCATACGCGGATCGTCCCAGCCGCTAACAAAACCTTCCTGCACTAGCTGCAACAGCTTGCGCTTACTCATTACGGTATAGGTGAGGTTTAGGCGAGCAAACTCGTATTGTTTCGAGGGGAAAATTCCCAGTTTCTCAATAAACCAGTCGTAAAGCGGACGGTGTACATCGAACTCGAGGGTACAAATTGAGTGAGTTATCTTTTCTATTGAGTCGCTTTGGCCATGGGCATAATCGTACATTGGGTAAATACACCACTTATCGCCCGTACGGTGATGATGTGCGTGGATTATCCGGTAAAGAATAGGGTCGCGCATGAGCATGTTGGGGTGCGCCATATCAATTTTAGCCCTAAGCACCCTGCTGCCATCTGGGAATTCGCCTGCACGCATACGTGCAAACAAATCGAGGTTCTCCTCAACCGAACGGTTTCGGAATGGGCTATCCTTGCCAGGCTGATTCACTGTGCCCCTATTGGTTCGCATCTGATCCTGTGGCTGATCGTCAACGTAAGCCAAGGCCTTTTTTATTAGCGCCTGCGCCCACTGGTATAGCTGCTCAAAATAGTCGGATGCATAAAACTCGTTTGCCCAGTTAAATCCAAGCCATTTTATATCCTCCTTAATAGAATCGACATACTCCACATCCTCCTTGGTGGGGTTGGTATCATCGAACCTGAGGTTTGTTTTGCCACCAAATTTTTGGGCCAGCCCAAAGTTGAGGCAAATAGATTTTGCGTGGCCAATATGCAGATATCCGTTGGGCTCTGGCGGGAATCGTGTGAGCACCCTACCGTCGTGCTTGCCCGATTTAATGTCCTTATCTATAATTTCTTCCAGAAAGTTGCGCGATTTTTCGCTAGTTTCGTTCACGTTTAAATTTTCTCGTTCCATTTGCAATGCGGTTTATTCAGAATGACAAAATTAGAAAATTGCCTATAATAATTTGGTTTGCAACACTTTTTTTTGTCGATATAGTTTGCCAACGTTTTAATTGTTGACGAGTAGCGGATTATTTCTGTACGCCTGAAATGATAAGTTGAAATAATTTGAGTTATTTTGTAGCGTAATTCCAAAACATTTGCAGATGAACATTATTGAACTCGAAAATATGGAGTTTCGGGGCTACCATGGCTGCTATCGCGAAGAGCAGGTAGTAGGGAATCAGTTTGTGGTTAACCTTAGGCTCGAAACCTCATCGATGGTTGCCTCCAATACCGATCAGATACATGATGCCCTAAATTATCAGCAGGCATATAATATTGTAAAAAAGGAGATGAGTGCGCCTTCTCATCTGCTCGAGCATGTTGGCAAACGTATTCTCGATGCCCTTTTTGCAGAGCTTGAACTGCTCGAAAAGGCAACGGTAAAAGTCTCGAAGCTTAACCCACCTATGGGTGGTAAAATGGATAGGGTGAGCGTAACCCTAACACACCAGAAATAATGGGTGCAGCAAAGTTTAAGAAATGTCCGCAATGTGGAGCCATTTTTGTGTGCTACAGCGATACCACTACCCGATGCTGGTGTATGGATATTGTCTTGTCGGCAGAACAGTTAGAATATATTGCCAATAATTATGCTGGTTGCCTTTGTTCACAGTGTCTTACAACTATGGCATCAGCCAGCGAGATTGGAGAAGGCAATAAATTTGCATATCACACAAAATAGGGTTTGGATATTTAGAAAATTTTGTAACTTTGCACACCGTGAAAACGGTCTCGTGGCCGAGTGGCTAGGCAGAGGTCTGCAAAACCTCGTACAGCGGTTCGAATCCGCTCGAGACCTCAACAGAACGAGGGGCAAACAAATTTTCAGTTTGCCCCTCGTTCTGTTTTATTGTATCAATCAACGTATCTGCATTGTAAGCATAATCGTATCAATGGTATTTAATAGTATATGTAGTGTTATTGTTATGTGGGTTAATAAATATACTACTTTTGCTAAAAGTTAAATCGGTTACATTATGAAATTTAGCGAGTTACTACAACTAATAAAACGATACAACAACCTCACCAAGGGGGCTATTAACCACTCTTTATATACAGCCTATGCCATTACGCACCACTCAACAGCCATTGAGGGCAGTACACTAACCGAGGGGCAAGTTGTAAACCTTTTAGAGTTCGGTAA
>CAZTFJ010000242.1:3126-4896 GCA_964612255.1 uncultured Rikenellaceae bacterium
TTAGCATCAACTAATGGCTTACGACCATTACAAAGCATTGGTTTACGTTGAGCAAAACGCAAGGACGAGAACACCCATAACACCCGACTTGATTAAAGGCATTGCAGCCCAAGTAATGAAAGGAACTGGAGGCGTTATAAACGTTGCTATGGGTGCTTTTGATGTTTCGCAGGGTGATTATAGGCTTTGCAGCGTAAGGGCAGGAACAAGGCAATTCCCCGATTTTACGAAAGTGCCAGCAATGGTAAATAGACTTTGTGCGGACTTGGAAGACGCAATAAAAGAGGTAAAAACCTTTGAGCAAAAATGTTTACTAGCCTTTTTGGCGCATTTCGAGCTGGTTTCTATTCACCCTTTTGGCGATGGTAACGGACGAACAGCCCGACTACTCATGAACTATGTGCAGATACGCCTAGGCTTGCCACCAAGCACTGTACTAAAGCAAGATAGGCTAAAGTATATTGATGCTTTGGAGAAAGCTCGAAAAACAGAAAACCTAGAGCATTTTAATGCATTTATGCTAAATCAGTACGGAAAATTCCTGAAGCGCGAGATAAAATCGCTTGAAAATAACGCTAGTTAGCAACAGCGTCTCCTTGTGTTGTTATACGTTAGTGTGTGTTTCACACTAAACGTTGTTTCTTTCACTAGCATTGTGACCATAATGTATTTACAACAACTGGAGTTCTGCCACTAAATCATTCATTTTAACAATCTATTCCCATTAACCTTTTAACCTTTAATCATATCTTGTTGTTATTATGGTAAGGCGTTATTTTTATTAGACAATTATTGCTAATTTTGCTTACTGTATCTATTCTCCCGCAAAATTTTGGCTGTGGGTTACCGGGCGAAGCTGTACCAGCCCATCAAGAAAAGAAAATCACAATAATCTAATAATGAACGGAAAAGATATCCGTTGGAAGCAACGATTTGAGAACTTTTCTAAAGCTTTTAAACAACTTGATGAAGCTATTAAGGTTTACCCTAATTTATCGGATTTAGAGAAAGAGGGTTTGGTGCAACGTTTTGAGTATACATTCGAACTTGCTTGGAAAACGCTTAAAGATTACTTGGAGAGCAAGGGGGTTATTGTTAGTTTCCCTCGTGATGTGATAAAGGAGGCCTTTGCTGCTCAGGTTGTTGAGGATGGTGAGGTTTGGCTTGAAATGCTTAGCAGCAGGAACCAAATGGCTCACATTTACGAGGAGGTTGTTTTCAAACAGGTGGTCAACAACATCAAAAATAAATATTATCCTGCCATTGTGCAGCTAGTAACCTATTTGAACGATCAAAATGATTGATGGCTTGACCCAAGTTCAGAACTCCGAACTGCTTGAGTTCATTAAATCAGCAAAAGCCATAACCAGAGTGGTCGTATTCGGATCAAGAGCAATGGGAAACTATAAACCCGGATCGGATGTTGACTTAGCTATTTGGGGGGATGGTTTTGGTGCAATGGATGCAGCTAATTTTGCAGCGAAATTAAATGAAGAATCGCGTATGCCCTATAAGTTTGACGTAGTTGCTTTTAATACAATTACAAGCAATGGTCTGAGGGAGCATATTGTAAACATTGGCAAAGTAATATTTGAGAGGGAGTAACCCTGAAAAATAGATCACTTCGCCAGCAAAACCGCTTTCCTGCCTTCCAGCAAAGGAAGGTTCGCGATTAGGTAAAAACTCGCATCACTTCCCGTCACTGCCTGCCTGCTCTACGACTCGCTTGAAAGTGTAAGTCATACAGGTAGTTAGGCAGGCGAGTATTCT
>CAZTFJ010000243.1:0-4872 GCA_964612255.1 uncultured Rikenellaceae bacterium
TCGGGCACAAAATTCTGATCGGTAATTGGTGGTCTAATATAAGAGAAATCATCCTTACGCTCGGGCAGTTCAATTGGGCCTGGAGCCAAATCTTTATAAGGAATCTGGCTTAACAAGTGATGAATGCAATTTAGCCGTGCCCGTTTCTTATTGTCGGCATGCACCACAAACCAAGGCGCTTGCTTAATATCGGTATGGGCAAACATCTTATCCTTTGCCATGGAATACTGCACCCACTTGCTGCGCGACTCAATATCCATTGGGCTAAGTTTCCATCTTTTCACGGGATCCTCATTGCGAGCTCTAAAGCGCTTTTCCTGCTCGGCATCGCTAACCGAGAACCAGTATTTTATTAGGATGATATTGGAGCGCACCAGCATCCGCTCAAACTCGGGGCATGAACGGAGGAACTCAATGTACTCGTCGTCGGTGCAAAAACCCATTACGCGCTCTACACCAGCACGATTGTACCAGCTGCGGTCGAACAGCACCATTTCGCCACCGGCGGGCAGGTGTGGGACGTATCGTTGAAAGTACCACTGTGTTTTCTCGCGCTCAGTTGGCACGCCAAGGGCAACCACTCGGCAAAAGCGAGGATTTAACCTCTCGGTGATGGTTTTAATTACGCCCCCCTTCCCTGCCGCATCGCGACCTTCGAAAATTACCACAACTTTAAGCTTGTTTTGCTTTACCCACTCCTGCAGCTTAATTAGTTCAATTTGCAGCTTGTACAATTCCTTTTCGTAAACCTTCTTCTTAATTTTCTTCTTGTCCTCAATAGCCTCGTAGTTTTTCGTTTCGTCCGTAGGTTTTTCATTTGTAGCCTGGCTTCCTCCTTTTGCCGATTTTTCATTCTTGTTTGCCATAACCTTGAGCTATTTTGATTACACTAAAACATAAAGAATCAATCCTTTTAAAAGCTACTTCTTAACAAATCTCAAAGACTTAACCCCTGCACTACATTTTACATTCACAATGTATAGCCCAGGCTTTAACCTATCAACACTAACATCAACCTGATTTCCTAGTGCCGATTTTTGCATAAGCGTTCTGCCTGAAGCATCTACAACAGATAGCTGCTCAATAGCATAGGGACTAACCAATCGTATTGTTGATGTTGCTGGATTGGGGTAAAGGGCAATACTAATATCATGTTCAGGGCGATTATCCCCAACAATATCGGAGAGGTTAACCAAAGCAACCTGATACACCTCTCGGGTTTGTAGATCCTGAACAAACACTGCAACATTAAGCAAATCTTTGTTTAGCGTAGCGGGTATTTGCCAGCTTAGCGACACATTAGCCTCGTCGCCCTCGCTCCAAGTTGGCTGCAAAGGAGTTCCACCTGCATCGGGTACAAACTGCCTAACTACATTATAAAATCTAGACTGTCCATTCACCTCTTGGGCTAAATCTATTTCCTTTTGAACCACCGCACATTGTAACACTAACTCCCTATTTTCAAACTCCTTCAGAGCCTTTACCAATACACTTAAATTTAAGGAATTACCCGCTTGCCCAGTAACCGAAATGCTCATAGATGGATCTTTTAGGCGCTCAATATTTACTATTCGGGTTTGATTATCACCAAAATTTGAGAAATCGAACTCTTTGGTTCCGTTGGTGAGCGCGTAAGGTATTCCTGTTACACCATAGTATAGCTGGCGAGCCGAAATGCCTGATGGATATAGCTCGAACATAGGATCGCCACTAGGGTAATCGGTATGGTAATGAATTGGAACCACATCGCTCTCATTATTGCTTTCGAGCAGAACCATTGCATCGGTTGGCTGAACAGTTGTAGATAACAATGAGTTGGTAAAGTATTCAACCAGCAAATTCTGCTCCCTGTTACCAATCCAAATATCATCAAAAGCAAACCCATCGAAATAATCGATAGCCAAACCATCGGAAGCAAAAGCAACCCTAAACCTCACATTGGTATGGCCTGCTAACTCGTCGAGGCTATGGCGAGCCACAGCCCAGCTATCCATAACATCGCTGCTCCAACCTGTAATTTGCCCGCCGGGCTGACTCTGAATTGAAGATGAGTTGTACCAATTTATGCCAGAGTTCTCTTCACCCAAGGTTTCCCAGGTTATTCCATCGTCGGTAGAGTATTGCACCACAGCCCCATTACGACCAGCTACTGGTGACGACCAAACCCCCATTTTTAGCATAGGACGCTCAAGGCCTGTAAAGTCGAAACAAGGACTAACAACCTGCGAATTCTCAACTATTTGATTATCCATATCAATTTGGGTAAACCAAGCATTGTTACCACTGGCTGCCGAGCTAATTATATCGCCACTGGGCAGGCCATAAGACCATGAAAAATCGCTACCCTCCACTAAACTTCTCGACAACCAATGGCCATCATCATCCTCAAAATCTTCGGAATAAAACTCGCCCGTTGTGGCATTGAACTTAACCACGGGCAAAATCCTAACTGGCTTAACGATAGAATCTTTACAATTCTCTTGTGATGTAATAACCAGTTTTACATCGTATACGTCCACATTGGTAAAAACGTGGCCAATGGTTTGCATGTCCTCACCTTGCAAAGTTGTTCCATCGGGAAACTCCCATCTATAATCAACAATATTTGACGACTCAGTAGTACTCAACAGCGATGTTTCCCTCCCATTTTGGCACTCATTTAACCAAGTAAAATTAGCTTTAGGCACCAGCCCCACATTCACAATGGAATCGCGCTGAGCTTGGCAACCGTATTCTGTACTTGCTTTTAAAGTCACTAACTTTGACCCCGAAGTAAGGTAAAGGTAGCTTGGATTCTCTTGGTCTGATGTTGCAAAACCCTGAGAATCGAAACTCCACAACCAGCTATCAACCTGGTCCTCTGACACGGTTTTATTTATGAACTGAACTGGTTCGGTTAGCAAGTCGGAACACGATTGCTCAACACCAAATGCTACCTCAGGAACAGGTCTCACAGAAATATCCTTTGACCCTGTAATTGAACAACCTGTTCTAGTGTTGATATACGTATACGAAACAGGGTTTGCATCGCTAGTGCTTGCCAATGATGGATAGAATTTATCTAACAGCAAGTATTCTGTGCTGGTAAAAGCACCTCCGGCGGGTGCCGCTGTAACCTGTACAGAGGGGTCGTTAAAGCAATACATATCCTGCAAGCCAAAAATTTCAACTACGCCCAAACTATCAACCTCAATAGTGCTAGTTAGCATCAATTCGGTTTGGCCATCATCGGCAAAAAGATATTTATAAGATATGGTATGAATACCCTTGCCCGCAACACTTGGATTAAACGATGCCGTCTCATCTCCAGTATTAGTGATACCATTGCCCACAAATTGCCCCACCAATCCGTTGTTGGTTGAAGCGGTTATTGTAACAGGCTCAGAATCGATACAGGTAAAGGTTGGCATTGCAATTTCGCCATCGGCACCAATTACCACAATGCTGTGCGATACAGAATTAACACAGCCAAACTCATCAGTATATGTGTAAAGAATATCGTGCGACCCTGCCCCAGCTACTTCGGGATAGAACTCATTGCCAGAGACTCCACGATTGGCTGAGAACACTCCACCCGCTGGCAATCCAACTAGACCTAGGTTTTCAGCATCGATGTTGTAGTAATCGGGTATATCGGTACTTACATCAGGTAGCGAATGGATTTCGAACGAATAGGTAGTATCGCGACTACAGCCACTAGCTACCGAGGTAAATGTGAAACCTACTTCATAATTTCCTGGATTCTCTAAAGTTGGCGAAAGCGTAGCAACGTTACCCGAGCTATTAAACGCCGATGGGGTGCC
Source organism: uncultured Rikenellaceae bacterium (assembly GCA_964612255.1). Taxonomy (GTDB): domain Bacteria; phylum Bacteroidota; class Bacteroidia; order Bacteroidales; family Tenuifilaceae; genus Perlabentimonas. The sequence continues at coordinate 3,804 of CAZTFJ010000243.1, forward strand.
AGAGTATGTTAGACTTCGGGTTCCTTGCGGAGCATTCTCGAGGTAACCCCGTATTTCAACAGGTTGATCGTCGGCACAAAAATGCTCTGCTAAGCCAGTAATGGTAACAGGCCCAATGGAGTCGATAAGTACCGTGGTTGTTACTTCGTAAGGGGTATCACCAACATAATAGCTAAAGGTTACCCTATCCTCACCGCTACCTGCCTTAGCCAAGCTGTATCGCGCTGTGTTGCCATTGGTAGATACAAGACCTCCCTTTTCGCTAGTAAATACGCCAACAATGCTAGCATCATCTGTAACCTCCGACGAGATTGTGATTGTGTCGTTGGCATAACAGTAAATTTCACTTAGCCCCTCAATAACTTCAGCAGCCTCTCTAATTCTACTAGGTTTAGTAAGCGTGTTGCTACAGCCAGTAGTAGGATCATTGTAGAAATATGTGATATTAATATCGCCCGGTTCCTTACGGTCGGGGTAAAGAATGTTATCGACCACAATACCGCCAGTTGCGCTAAACACGCCATCGGCAAAATTGCCTTGGAGGGTAACTGGCGGTTCGTTGTAATTGTAGTTATCCCTTATATCAAAAGATAATACAGGCAGAGAATTGACTTGCACTTGCTTAGTTATGGTTTTAGATACACAACCACGGGGTGACTGATAGAAATACGAAATTTCATAGGTCTTATCAAACTCATCGACCAACGAGGGCTCAAAAGTAGCCTGGTTTGACCCAGGTTGAGTGCCAAATCCATTGGCAGGCCCACTAAAGTTTCCTGTCCCCCCAGATGGGTAAAGATTTTGTGCCTGGATATTAACCACATCGTCATCGGCACAGTAACTTATTTGTAAAGGACCAAAGTCGATATTGGCGCCTACAGAATCAATCACAAAGGTTCGTTCCGTGTCAAATGTTGTTTCGCCATCAATATAAAAATACTCAATGGTGTGCTCGCCAGCAATTAGTTGCTGTGGCGATATGGTAAGTGTATTATCGCCGTTATCAGTCCAACCCGTTGTTGATGTAGGCATATTGAACCACCCAATTATGTTGTTTGGATTTTTTCCC
>CAZTFJ010000244.1:0-4870 GCA_964612255.1 uncultured Rikenellaceae bacterium
TAATTTATTTGAATTAATTTTTTCAATCGCTATGTGCCCTCTACGAGGGCTATTGTATTCATATTCTGCTCAATCCTATAGAAATATTTGTTTCTTTTGTATTCTTAGCTTGACGGCTATGGCCCGCTGGCAGGCGGGGTTGCGGAGACTAGGAGGTAATTTTTTCTCTGTGTCTCCGTGCCTCTGTGTTTGATTTGTTCTCTTTATCTCTCTCCAAAATCCTCTTCCTCTGTGACTCCGTGCCTCTGTGTTTGTTTTATCCTCTTAATCTCTCCCCCAAAAAAATCTCCTACCAATTATCATTGTTCGTTACTCCTACAATTCATACCTTTAGCAAAACTTTCCTAATTCAACTAGCTATGAGAAAAATACATCTATGGTTGATGCTGGTTTTGCTATTCGCAGTAGCGTGCAACACTAGCCAAAAATCAACAGAAAACATTATTGGGTCCGCAGATATTACGGTCGAAAACGGATTGCTAACCCCCGAGGTGCTGTGGTCGTTTGGCCGGCTGGGCGAGGTGGCCGTATCGCCCAATGGCAACAAGGTTGCCTACACCGTTTCGTTCTACTCCATTGAGCAGAACCGCAGCAACAGCGAGGTGTTCATGATGAATGCCGATGGCACCAACAAAATCCAAATTACCCAAACCGCTGCCCACGAGTATAACTTGGTTTGGGTTGATAATAGCACGCTTGCCTACATTTCCACCGAGGGCGAAACCGCACAGGTTTGGACAATGGATACTCAGGGTAATAACCGCCGAAAAGTATCTGATTTCGAGAGCGATATCAATGGGTTTTCCATTTCGCCCAAAGGCGATAAAATACTGTTTATTAGCGAGGTTAAGGTTGATAAATCTACCCAAGATATTTACCCTGACTTGCCCAAAGCCAGCGGAATGATGTACGAAGATTTAATGTACCGCCATTGGGACACATGGGAGGATGGCTACTACAGCCATATTTTTGTGGCCGATTTTACTGGCCAAAAAGTAACCAACCCTGTTGATATAATGCCCAATGAGCCTTACGACTCACCTCTAAAGCCCTTTGGTGGTATGGAGGAGATAACGTGGTCGCCTTGCGGGAAGGCCATTGCATACACCTGCAAAAAGCTAACCGGCAAGGAGTACTCTTTTAGCACAAATTCCGATATATACCTTTATAGTATTGAAAAGGCAGAGACCAAAAATCTTACTGAAGGGATGATGGGCTACGATAGGCAACCCAATTTCTCTCCCAAAGGCGATAAAATGATTTGGCTATCGATGGAGCGTGCAGGCTTTGAGGCCGACAAGCAGCGGGTTTTTATGATGGACATGGAATCGGGCGAAAAGAATTATCTAACTCCTGATTTTGACTATTCCCCATCGAATATTCAGTGGACAGACGACGCAAAATCGATATACTTTGTGGCTGGTGTTGAGGCTACGCACCAAATTTATAAGATGGATATAGCTACGCGCGAGATTAAAGCCATAACCGAGGGTCTACACGATTACCATTCAGTTGCTATTGCTGGCGATATGCTAATTGGCGATAAGGTTTCAATGGTATCGCCTGCCGAAATTTTTAGCATCAACCCAACCAGTGGTGAGCAAAAGCAGCTATCGGATATAAACAACCATATCTTGAGCCAGCTCACCATGCCAACAGTAGAGCGCCGTTGGATTACATCTAGCGATGGCAAAAAGGTTCATACATGGGTAGTTCTACCACCAAATTTCGATAAGAGTAAAAAGTATCCGGCAATTCTATACTGCGAGGGTGGGCCTCAGAGTCCGGTTAGCCAGTTTTGGAGCTATCGATGGAACTTTTCTATTATGGCATCAAGCGGTTATGTGGTGGTTGCACCCGCTCGTCGTGGTTCGCTAACCTTTGGGCAAGCTTGGACCGATGAAATTAGCAAGGACCATGGTGGACAGGAAATGCGCGACCTTCTTGCAGCAATAGATGAAGTGAAGCAGGAGCCTTGGGTTGATGAGGATAGGTTAGGAGCCGTAGGAGCCAGCTATGGAGGTTACACCGTTTACTGGTTGGCCGGAAATCATAACAAGCGTTTTAAGGCGTTTATATCGCACTGTGGCGTGTTCCATTCCGAAATGGAGTACATGACCACCGAGGAGATGTTTTTTGATAATTGGGAGATGGGCGGTGCCCCGTGGGAGACCGACAACAAGGTGGCAATGAATAGCTACAAGCATAGCGCGCATAACTATGTTAAGAATTGGGATACGCCAATTCTGGTTATCCATGGCGGTAAAGATTTTCGCATACCATACACCCAAGGGATGGCCGCTTTTAACACGGCTCAAATGCTCGATATTCCAAGCAAGTTCCTATTTTTCCCCGACGAGAATCACTGGGTGCTAAAACCACAGAACGGTATTCTTTGGCAGCGCGAGTTTAAGGCGTGGTTGGATAAGTGGTTGAAGGAGTAAGATATTTAGTCCAATATAGTCCGAGTGCGACTCTAAGTCGTGCCCGGACTAATTCTAAATATAAACGCAGTGATTCTTTGTGGCTTCCTTGTGGTTTTTGTGAAATTCTTTATCGAGTCTATTTCACGAAGTGACTCAAAGTAGTCACAAAGGGACACTAAGAAAATTCTGTAATTTTTTATAAAGCCTTTTCACCAATAAGTTCCCTCACCACCACCGAGGCCATTAAACATCCAAATAGTGGAGGCATATACGAGATGGTTCCTATGGTGGTTTTCTTATTGGGCTCATCCTCGCATGGAATCATGGCGTGCTCTGGCACCTCTTCGGTTGAGAACACCACCTGAAAACCTTCCCTAACACCCAATCGGCCCAATCGTTTGCGGAGTACTCGAGCTAGAGGGCAAATGCGCGATTTTGAGAAATCGGCAATTTCAACCTTCCCGGGATCTAACTTTCCGCCGCTGCCCATAGAGCTAACCAGCTTGAGTCCATTTTGCAGCGTGTGGTATATCAAAAATATTTTTGGCGATAGCGTATCGATGGCATCCACCACGTAATCGAATTTTGTTTCCAGAATTTCAATCATCCTATCGTCGCGAATATACTCCTGAATTACGTGTAGCTTTAGATCTGGATTAATATCCATTAGCCTATGGCCAATGGTTTGAGCCTTAGGTTTTCCTGTGGTGCTTACCAATGCAGGTAGTTGTCGGTTTCTATTAGTAATGCTAATGGTGTCTCCATCAACAATAGTCATTTCGCCAACCCCTGCTCGGCAAATTTGCTCAGCGGCGTATGCACCTACTCCGCCCAGGCCAACAACCAGCACATAGCTATTTTTCAAGCTTTCAATTGCTTTGCTTCCAATTAACAGATTAGTTCGCTCAAGCCAATTCATACGTTGTATTCGTTTGCAATTATTCGACAAAAATACTACTAACTTCGTAATTTTGCCTTAACTTTAATATTGAACACGGCATTAAAATATGTTGCACAACAAGTGGTTGTATGCTCAAAAACCGAGTTTATCCTATGTTATATTTAGAGTTACCTTGTACTTTTGTCGTTACAAACTATTAAATCCCCAACAGTTATGAAGATATCACACATCGAGCACATTGGTATTGCAGTTAAGAGCCTTGACGAGGCTATTCCGTTCTACGAAAACGTATTCGGACTAAAATGCTACAATGTTGAAGAAGTAAAGGAGCAAAAGGTTAAAACGGCCTTTTTCATGGTAGGCCAAACTAAAATTGAGCTGCTAGAATCAACCGATCCTGAAGGCCCAATTGGTAAGTTTGTTGAGAAGAAGGGCGAGGGCGTTCACCACATTGCCTATGCTGTTGATAAGATTGAGGATCAGCTAAAAGGAGCTGAAGAGAATGGAGTTAAGCTTATTGATCAGGCGCCCCGTAAAGGTGCCGAGGGTTTGGATATCGCTTTTCTACATCCCAAGTCAACCTTTGGCGTGCTAACCGAACTTTGCGAGAATAAGAACAAGTAGTTGTTTTAACGATAAATCTACCAAAATACCAAACAAATGAATAAGACCCAGGAGCAAAGAATTAAAGACCTTATTGAGCTACGCGAGAGAGCGAAGCTAGGTGGGGGCGAAAGGCGCATTGAAGCCCAGCATAAAAAGGGCAAGTTTACTGCTCGCGAGCGCATCGACATGCTGCTCGACGAGGGAAGTTTCGAGGAGTTCGATATGTTTGTATCGCACCGTTGTATCGATTTTGGTCTTGAGAAAGAGACCTACCTATCCGATGGTGTTGTAACCGGATACGGTACAATCGACGGCCGTTTAGTGTACGTGTTCTCGCAAGATTTTACCGTGTTTGGTGGTTCCCTTTCGGAGATGTTTGCCGCTAAAATTTGCAAGATTATGGATATGGCCATGAAGGTGGGCGCTCCAGTAATTGGTATTAACGATAGTGGTGGAGCTCGTATTCAAGAGGGTGTGAAAAGTTTGGGTGGATATGCCGAGATTTTCCAACGCAATATCCTTGCTTCGGGTGTAATACCTCAGATATCTGCTATTTTTGGCCCTTGTGCTGGTGGTGCAGTTTACTCTCCTGCTCTTACCGACTTTATTGTTATGAGCCGAAGCACTAGTTACATGTTTGTAACGGGTCCCAAGGTGGTAAAAACTGTAACTGGCGAAACCGTTACAGCCGATCAGCTTGGTGGTGCCGATGTGCATGCTTCTAAATCGGGTGTGGCTCATTTCGTTTCCGATACCGAAGAGGAGGGTATTCAGCTTATTCGTAAACTGTTAAGTTACTTGCCACAGAATAACCTCGAGGATCCTCCGATTGCTCCTTGCGACGATCCTATCGATAGGATTGAGGATAGACTTAACGAGATTATACCTGAGGTGGCCAACAAGCCTTACGATGTGCTTGATGTAATTGAATCTATTG
>CAZTFJ010000245.1:0-4062 GCA_964612255.1 uncultured Rikenellaceae bacterium
CGTTATATGTTTTTTTAATAGTTTTAAGGTTTTGGGTCATATCGTACTCGGTTCCCTCGTAGGTTTCGCGGTAAAGTGCAATTACATCGTGTACCGAAACCTTTTTGTCGGGTTTAACAGAGAATGGTAACTCATCGGCCTCGTAGCTTAAGTTTAGCGAAGGAGCCACTGCGTTAAGCACAAAAAAGTCGCGAATGGCAAAAGGTTTCTTTCCCGAGCCATAGGCTTTCCAGAATTTAAAGGTTGATTTGCCATCCCAAAACCCCATCTTTTTGGCCACATCAAAAACATTGTCCGATGCCATAAAGTGCTCCTTATCTTTTAGGTTGATTTTGCTAATGCGAGGTATGTTGGCCGAGATACCTACATGGTTATCGGGGATACGCTGTGCTGCCCAAACCCCTCCAATTTTATCGGGGCCCTCGCCAAAAATTTCCATTTGCCAAACCTCTTTGGTATCGGCAATAGTAATGCACTCGCCCCAATCGCCATAGCCATAATCCTTAATTAGCTCGCCAATAAGCTTAATGGCATCGCGAGCAGTTGAGCAACGCTGTAGCGCAATTCGCTGTAGTTCCTCTATTAGGAACATACCCTCCTCGTTTACTAGTTCCCTTTTACCTGTAATGGTAGTTTCGCCAATGGCTAGCTGCTTCTCGTTCATGCAGGGGTAAGCAGTGTTAAGGAAGGTGAAGGTTTCTTTGGCTTGAGGAATTTCGCCAACCTTTTGCACCTTGCGCATATCCCAAGGCGTTTCGGTTTTAAGCAACCCCTTGTAAATTGCGGTTACTGTATCGCGTTCAAATTTCTGCCCCTTCTCAATGGTAACCCAGGTACGGTAACGCCCATCACAGGTATGGCTAGTAATTACCGACCCATCGGTTGATGCACTTTTCCCAACTAGAATGCTGGTACATGATTCGCCAAAGTAAGGGTCTGTTACCCTATTGAGTACGCTTTGCGCGTTGGAAATCTGCATAGCCAGAAATGCAGAGAATAAAACTAATGATAATTTCTTCATATTAAATACACAGGTTTAGGTTGATATTTGATTTTCAGTTAAAATAAACTTAGACCCCACAGCAATTGTAATGGTTTAGCTAATTATCATAAGCAGATATCGATACAACATAAATATATTAAACAATTAATGCTATAAACTTATGGTTTTTAATCAGATTGAAGCTATTTTTGAACCCAAAGTACAAAAATAACCAACTACAAATAACACACAATGAATATCCTAACTACAAGCAACATCGAGAAGAGGTTTGTTAACCATCTGGCGCTCGACGATGTGAGCATTTCGGTGCCCGAGGGTAGCATTTACGGCTTGCTAGGCCCTAACGGTGCCGGCAAAACCACCCTTATCCGCATCATTAACCAAATTACTGGCCCCGACAAGGGGAAGGTTGAGTTTGATGGCCGCCCCATAAAAGCAGAAGATATCTACAGCATTGGATACCTCCCCGAGGAGCGTGGCCTTTACAAAAAAATGAAGGTTGGCGAGCACGCCCTATACCTTGCCAGGCTAAAAGGCTTAAGCCGACACGATGCCCTTAAACGGCTTAAGTTCTGGTTCGAAAAGATGGAGATACAAGGCTGGTGGGATAAAAAAATTGAGGAGCTATCGAAGGGGATGGCTCAAAAAATTCAGTTTGTGGTTACCGTTATTCACAACCCCAAATTGCTAATATTCGACGAGCCCTTTAGCGGATTCGACCCCATTAACGCTAATCTGATTAAGAACGAGATTCTGGATTTAAAAAAGAATGGCGCAACAATAATTTTCTCTACCCACAATATGGGCAGCGTTGAAGAGATGTGCGACCATATTACGCTTATTAACAAATCTAAGAATATTCTTAGCGGTTCTATCGATAAGGTTCGTCTCGACTATGGTAGTAACGTTTTTGAGCTGGCCATAAAAGGCGATATTGAGCAGGTTAAATCGGCACTCGATAGCAACTACGAGGTGGTAAGCCACATTGAAGATGCTGGGCTTGTTAAGGCTCAGGTTAAGGTTCACCAATTCTCTGAAGATAACAGGCTGCTTAAGCAGGTTATACCCGTTGCCGAGATTATGGGCTTTAAGCAGGTTGTACCCAGCATGAACGATATATTTATACAAGTGGTACAAGAGTACAATAAAGCCCACGGACTTAAGTAATTATTACCCCGAAAAATATTGAGCTATGAACAAAATAATGCTAGTTCTTGAACGCGAGTTTCTTACCAGAGTAAGAAAAAAGTCGTTCATAATAATGACAATACTTACCCCCATTCTATTTGCTGCGCTAATGGTGGTTCCTGCCCTTATTGCTACTATGGAAGACACCAACGAACGACAGATTGCAGTGATTGATGAGGCAGGGGTTTTTAACGAAAAGATTGCCGAAACCGAATACCTTAAATTTACGTTTTTAGATAACGTTTCGGTTGATGATATGAAAAAATCATTCTTTGAATCGAACTATTACGCTGTGCTTTTTATTGGCAAAGCGGTGGCCAATAGCCCCGATGCTGTGGTTTTATACTCCGACAAGCAACCATCTATCGACATAACATCACACATAGCCAGTGCCTTAAAGAATGAGATTGAATCGCAAAAACTACTGGCTTACGACATTGAAAATCTGGATGAGATTTTAAACAACATCAAAACTTCAATTAGGGTTCGTACCATTAAGTGGACAGAGGATGGTGAGGCCAAGGAGAGTTCAACCGAACTGGCTATGGGCCTAGCCTACATATTAAGCTTTTTGGTTTACATGCTAATTTTCCTTTTTGGCACCCAGGTTATGCGTGGGGTAATTGAGGAGAAAAGCAGCCGTATTGTTGAAGTAATTGTTTCGTCGGTTAAGCCATTCCAGCTAATGATGGGTAAAATTTTGGGTATTGCCGCAGTAAGCCTTGTGCAGATTACACTATGGATTATCCTAACATTTAGCCTGGTTACACTTGCTAATAGCTTGCTGGGAACCCCAGAGGCTGCCACTATGCCCAATGCCGAAATGGCTAGCAGCATTATGGAAACCTCTGCTGCCGATCAAGTAGCTGCAGCCGACAGCCTGGTTACTGGCAACAGCTTTACCAACGAGCTTATGAGCGCACTTGGTAATGTAAACTTCTTCTTTATCATCGGATGGTTTATCTTCTTCTTTATGGGTGGATACCTACTATACGCAGCCATGTTTGCCGCGGTTGGATCTGCCGTTGAAAACGAAGCCGATACTCAACAGCTGGTGATGCCAATTACCATTCCGCTTATTCTGGCTATAATTGTTATGGCCAGCACTTTCACCGCTCCTGAGAAAGCCAGCTCTCTGCTTTTCTGGTTCTCAATTATACCTTTCACATCACCCATTGTAATGATAACCAGATTGGCATACGAGCCACCGCTTTGGGAACTGCTCCTTTCGGCCGGCTTGCTGGTTATTACGTTTGTTGGGATGACCTGGCTTGCGGGTAAAATTTACCGCACAGGTATATTACTGTACGGTAAAAAGCATACCTGGGGCGAGATTTGGAAATGGATTAGATATGGCAGCTAGCTAACTCACCCTCATATTTTGGTGTTACACAAATAAAAAAGATAGGTCATCGAATTTTCTATGGCCTATCTTTTTTTTGTAGATATGGTGTTACTTGTGTGTAGCCATAGCTTCGTTTAAAGTCTCTCTAATTTTTTCAATATCAAATGGTTTACATATATACTTCTCAACAATATTACTTTCAATAGCAGTAATAATCTCTTTCGTTATATCATAACCAGTAAGTATGATATAGGTAATGTCTGGAAATAGAATTCTAGCTTTACCAATAAATTCTAGCCCATTCATCTGGGGCATTTTCATATCACTAATAACTATTGAGATATCATCATTATCAGCAAGTTTATCAAGCCCTTCTGCTCCCGATTCTGCAGTTATTACATTGTACTCATCCTCAAATAATATTTCAAAAAGTTCAAGGTTTAACGGTTCATCGTCGATATATAAAATGGTGGGTTCGGTGCTCATAGCTCAATTATTATTTGACAGGTAATTTTATGAGTGCAGT
>CAZTFJ010000245.1:4072-4864 GCA_964612255.1 uncultured Rikenellaceae bacterium
TGTTGACGATGACCCCTGTGCAGTTGTTCCTACCTTAAGTTGAGACGTAAATTCCAAAACCCCTTGATGTTCCTCAATAATATTTAGCGTTATGGCTAAGCCCAACCCTGGGCCCTTGCCTGGATCTTTGGTTGTAAAAAAAGGGTCGGTAACTTTAGTGAGATGTTTAGGGGCAATGCCACAACCATTATCTGTAATTGATATTAGTATGGTTTTGTTTACTATTTTGGTAGTTATAGTTATTTTACCCTGTTCCTCAATAGCTTGTATGGCATTTTGAATGATGTTTAGTATTGCTTGATGCAGTTTACCCTCGTTACCAAAAAAAACGTATGGCTTAGTGCAATAACTTCGCTCAACTTCAATTCTATCTCCAAGTTCTTTATTAAGCATTATCAAACAGTTGTCAATTACGGAATGAATATCCAGCTCGCAATCGGGCAAATCGGCCTTTCGGCTAAACCTATTCAAACTTTGCACTATTTGTGAAGCACGCCTAACGCCCTCATTTATTGCATTGATCATTGGAGAAAGTGGTTCAATATGATCAGCCATTTTTTTGTTCAAGTACATTTCAATGGCCATAATACCACCGTTAATAAAGTTTAGCGGATTGTTTATTTCATGCGAAACTCCAGCCGCCAAAACACCCAACGAAGCCATTTTCTCCGATCGGATTAGCTGTTGTTGTGTTTCCTTAAGCTGATTAAGTGTTGATTGAAGGATTGAACGTTGATTTAGCAACTCATCGTTGGCGGCAGTAAGCTCCTCATTGGCCGACTCCAACTCTTC
>CAZTFJ010000246.1:0-4864 GCA_964612255.1 uncultured Rikenellaceae bacterium
AATTGATTTGGGAGCCTGCTCAACCCGCCCCGGAGCAAAACTGGTAACTGAGGATGAGGAGTTAAAGAAGTTGGGCAAAGCGGCTACAGTTATCCGTAAGCATTTCCCAGATGCGATTCTCTCCATCGATACGTTTAGGGCCTCGGTAGCTAGGCGAATGGTAAACGATTTCTCGGCCGGCATAATAAATGATATTTCGGCAGGTGAAATGGATAAGAACATGTTTGAAACTGTTGCCGAGTTAGGCGTTCCATACATCGCTATGCATATGCAGGGAACCCCAGAAAACATGCAAGAAAACCCTACCTACAGCAACGTAGTAAAAGATGTATTTAAGTACTTTGCCACCAAAACCGAACAGCTTAGCCGCCTAGGAATAAAAGATGTAATTCTGGATCCAGGCTTTGGCTTTGGCAAAACAATTGAGCATAACTATACGCTGCTCAATAACCTGGAGGCATTTAGAATTTTTAATCTACCAATTCTGGTTGGGCTATCGCGCAAATCGATGATATACAGACCTCTTGAACTGCAGCCTGCAACAGCACTAAATGGCACATCAGTGCTTAACACGCTGGCCCTGCTCAAAGGGGCAAAAATCCTAAGGGTTCACGACGTGAAAGAGGCCGGTGAGGCCATTAAGCTAACTCAGCTTTGCCTTAATCAACCCATCGAGGAGTAAAACAATAACCTATGGAGCAACTGCTTGTCCCCCTATTCATTTCTATTCGTGTACTCGATATTATCGATATCCTGCTGGTTGCATTTCTTTTTTACCAAATTTATATGCTCATTAGGGGAACGGTAGCCATCAATATTTTTCTAGGAATCTTTACCCTATACCTATTCTGGCTAGTGGTAAAGGCATTAAATATGGAGCTACTTAGCAGCATTCTAGGTCAAATTATTGGGGTTGGTGTAATTGCGCTAATCATTGTTTTTCAGCAAGAAATCCGCCGATTTCTGTTGTTGTTAGGCACCCGATACTTCTCAAAAAACAGATTCTCTTTGGAGAAGTTGCTAATGCTAAAAAGCGATAAATACGACACCCCCGTTAATATTGAAGCCATTGTTCGTGCCTGTCGAAATATGTCTGAAGCAAGAATAGGAGCCCTTATTGTTATTACCCAAAAATCGAACCTTCAGCTATACGCCGAAACGGGAGATATAATAAATGCCGAAACATCGAGCCGGCTAATTGAGAATGTTTTCTTTAAAAACAGCCCGCTGCATGATGGTGCAATGATTATAAAGCACAACCTAATTTACGCCGTTAGGTGTATTCTGCCACTTACCGAAAAAATTGACCTATCAGCCTCTTTCGGGCTAAGACACCGTGCTGCACTTGGCATAAGCGAAATTACTGATGCGCTGGTTATTGTTATTTCCGAAGAAACAGGAAAAATCTCTTTTGTTCAAGAAGGTCACATCACCGAAGATTTAAACTCTCAAAAACTTCGCGAGTTGCTTGAGAAAATACTAATTGTAAACGAATAGAATATCCCCACAAGTTTTCTTTCTTCTTGTTGTTATTAATGGAAGTAATTTGGTATGAAATTTGGAAACGAATCGATTTGTCAAATTCTATAACCAAATTTTATCTAAAAAATGAAAACAAAACTCTTCATAGCCCTCTTGTCTATTCTAACAATTCATCTTTCGGCTAGCGAAAAGGTAACTCAAACCGTTCGAGGAACCGTTTACGATAATCAAACAAAAACAACCCTACCCGGTGCCAACGTAATAATAACAAGTGCTGACCCATCACTTATTAAATCGACCGATGAGAAAGGCAACTTTAGATTTGAGGATATTAACGTGGGCAGGGTAAGCCTGCTAATAAAGTTTATTGGCTATCAAGATGTTGCTCTTAACAATCTGAATCTGCAAGCGGGTAAGGAACTTGTTCTGAATGTATATATGGATGAACTGGTAATGAATGTAGAGCAAGTTACTATAACTCATACCATAGATAAAACCAAGCCACAAAACAGAATGGCAACGGTTAGCGCACGTGGCTTTACAGTTGAAGAAACTGAACGATATGCTGGTAGCCGCAACGACCCCGCTCGCATGGCAGCAAACTTTGCCGGAGTAGTAGGTGTTGACGACTCGCGTAACGATATCATCATAAGAGGTAACTCGCCAATGGGATTATTGTGGAGATTAGAGGGTGTAGATATCCCAAGCCCAAATCACTGGGGATCGTCGGGAAGTACCGGAGGACCAGTGAGCATGCTCAACAATACGCTACTCGAAAATTCCGACTTTTACACGGGAGCCTTCCCAGCCGAATATGGCAACGCCACATCAGGCGTTTTCGATTTAAGAATGCGCAATGGCAATAACGAACAGTTTGAGTTTTTAGCACAAGTGGGTTTCAATGGATTTGAAATAGGTGCCGAAGGCCCTCTGTCGAAAAAAAATGGTTCCTCATTCCTTGTAAACTACAGATACTCTACAATGGGCGTTTTTAGCAAGCTAGGCATGGACTTTGGAACAGTTGGAGTTCCCCAATACCAAGACCTATCGTTTAAACTAAACGTTCCCAACACCCCATTGGGCAACATTTCAATGTTTGGTTTGGGAGGATTGAGCCATATCGAAATTTGGGATAGCAAAAAAGATACAACAAAAGAACAACTCGATTTTTACGGAGGGGAAGGATTCGATATCACCTCGGGCACCGATATGGGCGTTGTGGGACTTTCATCTCACAAATCAATATCGCCTAACACTTATCTTAAAGTTACCCTTGCGGCTATGGGGCAACAAGCCATTAACACTATGGATACGCTTAGCGTAGATCTTGAAAAGTTTATGTTCTACAAATCGGTAATGACCGATAGCAGAATTACTGCTTCGGCAGTAATCAATCACCGGTTTAACTCTAAGCATGTGCTAAAGGGCGGAATAACATCAAAATTACTACTTAGCGATTTTTGGGATGAGGTTTGGCGAAAACAGGATAACGATTACAGACACCAAATGGATCATGAAGGAACGGCATGGTTAATACAACCCTATATACAATGGCAATACAGGCCGTATAATAATTTATCAATAAACACGGGTATTCATTACAATCAATTTACCTATAACAATACTTACTCAATTGAGCCTCGGTTTGGCATAAACTACAACCTAACATCAAACCAATCGGTAAGCCTTGGCTATGGTCTGCATAGCCAAATATCACCCCTATTTATTTACTTCCTTAGAGAACCTCTCGAAAACAACGAGTACGAATACACCAATCTTGACCTTGACCTAACCAAAAGCCACCACTTTGTGTTGGGTTACGATTTTAAGATTAACAGCTTTACACGAGTTAAACTCGAAACTTACTATCAAAGTATTTTCAACTCGCCTGTTGATGCAGTGAATAGCAACTCTTTCTCAATTCTTAATACAGGTGCTAGCTTTGAATTTAGCATGCCATCGTACTACTTAAAAAATACGGGCACCGGTCAAAATTATGGAGTTGAACTTACTGTTGAACGGTTTCTAAACAAAGGGTTCTACTTCTTATCTACAGCATCGCTATTCGAATCGAAATATACTGGCAGCGACAACCAAACATACAACACAGCCTTTAACAACAACTATGTTGTGAATGCCCTTGTTGGCAAGGAGTTTGACTTGAGCAGGAATAGCACTAGCGTTAAACGCTCATTGGCTTTCGATTTTAAGGGAATGATTGCTGGAGGCAAGCGAACAACACCGTGGGAGTCTGTTTACAACGAGGCTACCCAAAAATACGAGCGCCAATGGGATTACACACAAGCCTTTAGCAACCAGCTTAACGATTTTATTAAAACCGATTTAAAAGTAACATTTAAGCAAAACAAGCAAGGGGTTACCCAAGAATGGGGTATTGAGATAACCAACCTTATGAATTATAAGAATATACAAACCGAAAACTTTAACGAGACTACCGGAGAAGCCGAGTATATATACCAAACCCAAATGATGATAATTCCCCAATGGAGAATCATTTTCTAAATTAAACATTACGACAAAACGTAAGCAGATGTTTTGACCAATTGCAAGAAGTTAATACTTTTGGCATCTATAATTAACCATGCCATAAGTATGAAAACCTCTGTAGTAATTGGCTCAACGGGTCTGGTAGGCAGCAACATTATTAAACTTTTGTCGAGCAACACCGAGTATAACCAAATACTAAGCATTGCAAGGAGCAAGCAAAGCTGGTGGCCACAAAAGGTTACCCACATCCCATTCAACTCGGGAGATTACACATTAACACAGCCTGCCGATATTGCAATTTGCTGCCTTGGCACCACCATGAAAAAGGCGGGATCGAAAAAAGCCTTTCAGCACGTAGATTTTGAGCTGGTTGTTGATTTTGCAAAAAAGGCTAAGGCCGCAGGTATAAATAGGTTTGCCGTTGTTAGTTCCATTGGGGCCAATCACAAATCGAGCAATTATTACTTGCAAACCAAGGGCAAGGCTGAGGAGGAGCTAAAGAGCATAGGCTTTGAACGTTTAGTTATAGTTCGCCCCTCGCTCCTGCTTGGCAACCGAAACGAAAAACGACTTGGTGAGGATATCGGCAAGATTCTTTACTCTGTTTTCAAATTTGTTTTTTGGGGGCCACTAAAGAAATACCGAGGCATTGAAGCTATTGATGTGGCTAAAGCTATGATTGCCCTTACCGCAGAAGGAACAGGGACAACCATAGCCGAATCGAACATTTTGCCATTTTTTAGCAAGGAGTATGATGCGAGGTAGTGTAGAAGATGGAAGTCGGAAGACGGAAGTTGGAAGATGGAAGACGGAAGGCGGAAGGCGCCTGTCTCGTCTACCGATAGGTTGACGAGGGGAGTTAGAAGGCGTAAGT
>CAZTFJ010000247.1:0-4835 GCA_964612255.1 uncultured Rikenellaceae bacterium
GTACTTTTTATTGATGCAAACAAGATAGACGATGAGCTTACCACACGGCTCGAAGAGCAAGGGGTTGAGGTGATGGCCTACGACGATATTTTTCAGTTTATTCAAGATATTCCTGAGGGCACAACCATTGCGCTTGATGAGAACAGGGTTAACCACAACTTAGCTTCTCTTATACCTTCATCAGCAAAAACAAAGCTGGTATTAAGTATTCCAACTAAATTAAAAGCGGTAAAAAATTCGGTTGAGATTGCAAACATTCGCAATAGCCTTGTAAACGATGGAGTTGCTATGTGCGAATTTATTTACTGGCTCGAGAAAAACGTGGGTAAAGAAACCATTACCGAGCTAACAATTGCCGACAAGCTAGTTGAATTCCGTAAAAAACAGGATGGATTTGTGAGCGAAAGCTTTGGAACCATTGCCGGATATAAAGAGCACGGCGCAATTGTACACTACAGCGCAACCCCCGAAAGCGCAGCCGAGATAAAACCCGAAGGGTTTTTACTGGTTGACTCGGGCGCTCAATACCTACAAGGCACAACAGATATTACGCGCACCATACACCTAAGCACACCAACCAACCAGGAAAAAACAGACTTCACGCTGGTGCTAAAAGGGATGATTCAGCTATCGATGATTCAGTTCCCCACAGGTACCAGAGGCTCGCAGCTCGATACTTTAGCACGAATGGCCATGTGGAATAAGGGAATAAACTATGGGCATGGCACTGGGCATGGTATTGGGGCATTCCTTAATGTGCATGAAGGGCCACAATCTATTAGACCAAACGAAAATCCCGTAACCATTGAACCGGGCATGATACAATCGAACGAACCGGGCATTTACCGTGCTGGGAAGTATGGCATTAGGATAGAAAATTTAATTGTTTGCCAGAAAACCCAAGAGAATGAATTTGGTAGTTTCCTTGGTTTTGAAACCTTAACACTTTGTCCTATTGACACTAAAGCTATTTGCGTTGAAATGCTTAGCCCAGATGAGAAGGAATGGCTTAATAGCTACCATAAGACGGTGTACGAGAAACTATCGCCTAAACTACCACCAGAAATTAGCCAGTGGCTGGCAGCAAAAACTACTGCCATTTAGCACGTTAATAGTAAAAAACGCTTAGAATTATCTAAGCGTTTTTTATTCCATTCCAAGGTAAGTCAAGTAATCGTCCTTGGTATTTAAATTTGAATACCATTGCTGATTACTAAAATCAACGAATTTCACATCGGTTACCCTAAGCAAATCGGTTACCTTTCTGTTGCCTTTACCAAGTAATTCTGCAATTGAGGCAGCAACCGATTTTTTGTACACTGCAAACAGAGGCTCGTACCTATTAGAGTTTGATACTGGCATAACAATTTGGCAATTGGCAACCAAATCTAACATTTGCTGTATTAGGTTGATATTAATTTGGGGGATATCGCAGGCTGTAACAAAATTAATTTCTGTAGATGAAGCCTTTAGGCACGAGTATATTCCCATTAACGGTCCCTGATTTGGTAGCTCATCGGGAATAACTCTTAGCTTTGTATCGCTGTAAAGTTCAGCATTGTTTGCCCCAATAATAATCTCGGTAAAATACCCGCTAAGCTGTGAAATGATGTGCTGAATTAATGGTTTACCCTTAACAGGCAAAAGCGATTTGTCGTCACCCATTCGGGAACTTTTTCCACCAGCTAGAACTATTGCTGTAACATCATTGAACATACAGTTTTGCTGCATCAGGAAAAATTTTATTTTGATTAGATTAAAAAGCCTTTACCTTTTCTCTGTTATTGAACGGTTGCTAAGTGTAAATGATATGATTAGTCCAATCCCTAGCAAAACAGCACCAACCATATATGTGCGGGGGCCAATAAGGGCAGCATTATCGGCATAAAAATCGCGAATAAAGGCAGCTATTTGCGGGCCAACCACACCTCCCAGCGACCAAGCGGTAAGTATAATACCGTAAACAACGGGCATTAATCGCTCATGAAACACATCGAGCACATACGATGGCATGGTACCAAAACCACCACCGTAACAAAGCAACACGTAGCCAACCATTATGCTAAAAACCCAAGGGTTGCCAATATAAATGAGGGCAATAAATACCAGCAGCTGCGTACCCAGAATTAGTCTAAAGGTTTGAATACGGCCAATACGATCCGATAAACCACCCCAAAAAAATCGGCCTAATCCATTAAAAAGGGAGCTAATACCAATTAGTGTTGCACCGGCCGCTGCTAATGCCTCGGTGCTTATGTTGCTACTGCTTAACCTAAGCAAATCTTGTAGCATAGGCGATTGCAACCCAATAAACATAATACCTGCAGAAACATTTAGGAATAACACTGTCCACATTCCAAAAAACTTGAACGATAGCAGCGATTTTTTAACAGTAAGTCTATCCTCTTTGGCCTTATTTTGCTGGTTTTTAATGGGTGGTAAAAAGCCTTTTGGTAAAAATCCGCTAGGTGGTTTAATCATAAAATACCCACTTACCACGCCAATAATCATAAGCACAATACCAGCGAAAGCAAAAACCTGTACCAAATTGTAGCCAGTTAAACGAATGAGCGTTGGGGCAATTAACTTAGACATGAACAAAGCACCTAGCCCAAACCCCATAACTACCATACCAGTAACAAAACCCTTTTTGTCGGGGAACCATTTGGCAGCAGTGGCAACCGGTACAACATATCCTAAGCCTAGGCCAATTCCACCAATCACTCCAAAACCAATGTAAAAAAGAGGTAAACTCTCGAAATACATTGCCAAAGCGCTAATCAAATAGCCTAATCCATAAAGGATTGCACCAAGCATAGCCAATTTTCGGGAGCCAAACCTAGCCAGTTTTATTCCACCCCAAGCAGCGGCAATGCCAAGAAACAGGATAGCAAGGCTAAAAATCCACATGGTTTGCACGTTGGTCCACCCAAAAGTGTTAACAATAGGCTTTTGAAAAAAACTCCATGCGTAAACTGTTCCCAGAACTACCTGAAGTAACGTACCCATAATAGCAATTAGCCATCTGTTTGTATTGCTTTTCATAACTAGTAAATTCAATAATTCTACTACCTATTTTTGGGAAATATGGTTGATATAGTAGGGTTTAGGGTTGAAGATGTGAAAGTTGAAAGTCGAAAAGTCTGAAAGTCGAAAGTCAAAAGTCAATCATCCAAAATCCAACAACAAACATCTCTCGTCAACTTACAAAAAGCGTAAGTTTACGAGACAGGCAAAATCTAATATCTAACAACCGACAACCGTCAACCGTCAACCGATAACCGTCAACCGACAACCGTCAACCGACAACCGACAACCGACAACCGACAAACCGTCAACCGTCAACAAAACCATCTCCCCCTCCTAAATCCATTTAGTATCCATTTTTATCTTACATTTGCATCTGTCATTAACCATAAAAACTAAACCTATGAATAAGCAATCGTACAAATGGGCCTACATTATTCCGGTATTGATGTCGTTCTTTGTAATGAGTTTTATCGACCTGGTAGGAACCGGCGTTGATGAACTGCGTAAAGATTCCAATACGCCATCCTACATTTTACAGCTCATACCATTTGTGGCGTTTATTTGGTTCTTCCTGCTCTCAGTACCGGTTGGTATCTGGCAAGACAAGGTTGGAAAGAAAAAAGCCCTTAACACAGGTATCCTGATAACGGCAGTTGGTTTATTGGTTCCGATACTCGGAAATACGCTTCCTGTAATTTTGGTTGCATTTGCTCTTCTTGGTATCGGTAACACCATACTTCAGGTTTCTGCCAATCCTCTTTTGGTGGATATTGTTCCGGCAGGTAAATCATCCAGTATTCTCAGCTTTTCACAATTCGTAAAATCTCTTGGTTCTGTTATCGGGCCATTTGTTGCTGCGGTAATTGGTCCATGGCTGGCAAAACTTCTTGGAAACACTTCAGGTGGTGAGTGGCGTTATGGTCTCTACCTCTTCGCACTTATCTCAATCATCTCTTTCATCTGGCTCAGCGCAGTAAAAATCCCTGAAAAGGAGAGCAGTGCAGATAAGGCATCACTGAAATCCTGCTTCTCGCTGCTGGGAAACAGATATGTTCTTCTTATGGTACTGGGGATTTTCGCCGTGGTTGGTATCGATGTGGGTATCAACTCCAACATCGGGACCTTCCTTACAGAAAAACTGGGCGTAAGTATGGAGACCGCAGTGTATGGCAAGTCGGTATATTTCTTTGCCAAGATGGCAGGAACCTTTATCGGTGCGATGCTGCTAACTAAAATTGCATCGCGGAAATTTCTCATCGGATCTTCAATACTTGCTGCAGCGGCGATGGTTATTCTGGCAATTACTCCCAGCACTGTGGCAGCATGGGTTATCATTGCTGTAATCAGTCTTGGTGTGAGTAATATTTTCCCGCTGATTTTCTCAATAACCGTCGAAAAATATCCCACACGTGCCAACGAAATATCAGGATTGATGATGATGGCCATTTCAGGTGGAGCAATAATTCCTTTCCTGATAGGATATGCGATGAAAATGAACATAAACGGAGGCGTCGTGGTGCTTTTCGCATGTATCATTTACATACTGCTTATCGCACTCTTCCTGAAAGAGAAAAGGGCTTCATAAACTGAATATTTTTACCTTTGCCTGATGGCATGGCATGCAATATACACCCGGGCACGTTGGGAGAAAAAGGTATATCAACAGCTTCTTGAAAAAGATATTGAGACCTATTTACCTTTACGGAAAACCCTGAAACAATGGAGCGATCGTAAAAAATGGGTTGAAGAGCCCCTTTTCAGAAGTTATATCTTCGTAAATGTGGAACCGAATTCCTATTTCGAAG
>CAZTFJ010000248.1:0-4805 GCA_964612255.1 uncultured Rikenellaceae bacterium
CTTCAAACGTTTGCTATATATCAAAAATGATAAATATTGTTTGAAATTGTACTATAAAAAAATAAAAATTATCTTTAGCATTCACAATCCTCATTGGGAAAATGATGCTAAAAAGAAGAACAACTGCTTACTCGGAGCTAAAAAATCACCTTAAAACGGGAGACATAGTATTAATGAAAGGGCGTTACCCTAGCAGCCACGTGATAGAAGCCTTTGAGGGAAGCGACTATTCGCATGCTGCCCTAATTGTATTGGCTAAAGACATTGGAATTACCCATGGTGATGGTGTATTGCTGTGGGAGTCAAATGTTGAAACAGATGTTAAAGATGTGATACTAAACCGAACCAAATCGGGGCCACAGCTGCTTAGCTTCCATGAAAAAGTATTGTACGACTTGAAGCACAAAGTCGACAGTAAAGTTGCCATTAGGCATCTTCACCTTACTAATAGGGACCAAAATAAAATAACCGACGGAATTAAAGCAGCAATAAACGAGGTGCATAATGCAACGTTCCCCGACCTTTACCACGAGTGCCACGATCCACTGGAAGGCCGTTTTAAGAACATACAAACCCCTTTAGATACAATTTTCTGCAGTGAGCTAGTAGCATTCACCTACATCAAAATGGGTTTACTAAGCAAAATTCATCCTACAAACAGCTATTTCCCTGTTGATTTTAGCGAAAAAGTTGATGTGGGATTACTAGAACGGGCTTGGCTTGGCAAAGAAATAATTCTGGACTCCAATACCTAACCTTATGGACTTAGCGGATATCAAAGAAAAGTATAAAAAGCATAAGGTTGCAACCATTACGGAAAATTCGCATTGGGTGGTAATTATAATCCTTTTGGTTGTAGGCTACTTTCTTTTCTCCGATTTTTGCATCCGCAAAGTACCCTATGGATTTTGGGTTTACCTAAGGTTACTGCCCATTTTCATTTGCCTGTTTTTTTTATCAATAAAAGTTGTTTGGCCTACACAGCCAAAAAAATTGCTGTTAACAACTTATTACGTTTTGCTCTCGTCGTTACTTGTAATGATGCTGGGCATAAGCGCAAGAACTTACCAAACAGAACTTTTTAGTAGTGCCATTGCAGGAGTAATTATAATAATATTTGGAATTTTTATAGCTGCCCGTGCAGGTTACAAGGTTTTACTCCCCATTTACCTAACACCCATAGCGCTATTTGTAATATACCATTTGCTTTTTGAAACAAACATTACCCCCAAGGAATTTGCCGACTTTAGCAACCCCGCTGCCTTAATGATAGGAGCTATTATTCTGGCAGAAATTCAGGAGCGTATGCGGTACAAAGAGTTCTCACTTAGCTGTAAGCTCAAGGCCGAAAAAGAACGATCGGACCAACTTTACAATGAAGTGCTGAAAAAAACTAATAGCTTAACACTGGCAAACTCTGAGTTAGAAAACCAAAAACTTAAAATAGAACAACAACACAACAACCTTATAGACAAAAATAAGCAGCTTGTTGACTCTGAGCAGAAGCTAAAAAAATCGTTACAAGCCAAGGATATGCTCTTTTCTGTGGTAGCCCATGACCTGCGAAGCCCTTTTACTGGTTTAGTAGGACTAACCAACCTTTTATCGAGCAATCCCGAGCACTTTGAACCATCCAAAATATCGGAATTTAGTTCACACATAAATGCTTCGGCAACTAAACTTTTAGCCCTAATAGAAAATTTACTTAACTGGTCGCGCAGCCAAACCGGAAATATATCGCTTTCGCCTAAAAACATCAAACTTTATGATATTGTTACCGACACCATAAGCATTTGCTCGCTGCAGGCTAAGGAAAAGAATATAAGGCTAATTAATAATATTGACGAAAACGAACAAGTATTTGCCGATTTCGATACTATTTCGGTAGTTATTAGAAATATAACAACCAATGCTATTAAGTTTACCGAACAACAAGGCCATGTTCTATTCAGCTCATTCAGAGAGAACAACCATATAAATATTCAAATTGCTGATTCGGGAGTAGGCATAGATCCAAAAAACTTGTCAAAACTTTTCCTTTTAGATCATGACAAAACCACTCAAGGTACCAGCAAAGAATCTGGTACTGGCTTAGGACTCATTGTTTGCAAAGACTTTGTTGAGAAGAACAACGGAAGAATTAGAATTGATAGCACCCTAGGCGAGGGAACAACAGTTACAATTTCGGTACCTGCAAGGGGTTAAGAAAATTACAGAATTTGCCTATTTTAATGGATAATAGTTCAACCATATTAAGTGAATACAAATCTTATAAAATTGATATTATACTGCATCGGTCGTCCGCCATTGTGGTGTTTGTTCTAGCAATTCTTCTGTACTTTTTATATTCCGATATTTTTATAAGAGACGTACCCATAAGCAAATGGATAGCCCTAAGATTATTGCCCATATCGCTATGTTTAGTTTACCTTTCACTCAGCATTACCCCCATAAAATCAAACAAAAAGGTAATGCTACGCACATACTATACCCTGCTATCGTCGCTTATGCTAATGATGCTGGGCATAACCATCAGAACATACCAAACCGAACTATTTAGCAGTAGCATATTTGGAATTATCATTATTATTTTCACCATTTTCATGCTAGCCAAATCAGGTTACAAAACCCTACTAACGCTATACATCGTTCCCATAGCACTAATTACAGTTTACCATTTAGTTTTTAGCATTGGGGTTTCGGCTAAAGAGCTTGCCGACTTTGGCAATCCTGCCGTAATACTGCTAGGTGCACTTTTGCTGGCTCACATTCAGGAGCGAATGAGGTTTAAACAATTTATCCTTAACTTCAACTTAACTCAAGAGCGAAACCGCTCTGAGGAACTTTATAACGAAGTGCTCAAAAAAACTGAAAATTTAGAAGAAGCCAACGTTAACCTAGAACAAAAAAACTACGAGATTGAAGCCCAACGCGACGAAATTCTAAGCCAACGCGATTTGGTGATTGAGCAAAACACTCAAATTGAAAAACAGAACCGCTATTTGGCCGACAGCATTATATACGCCCAAAAAATTCAGCAAGCTGTTTTACCTAATTTAGACAGATTGAAACAGAAATATAGCCATCTGTCCGATTTTTTTATACTACACAAACCCAAAGACAAGGTAAGCGGAGACTTTTACTGGGCCGATCAGGTGAACGAGAACTTAATTATTGCTGTGGCCGATTGTACTGGTCATGGGGTTCCAGGTGCTTTTCTTAGTATGCTTGGGGTATCTTTCCTGAATGAAATAATAAACAGACAGAAGGAGCTATCGGCTAACCAAATTTTAAACCAGCTAAGAACCTACGTAAAAACCACCCTTAAACAAACAGGTCAGAAATACGAAGCTAGAGATGGGATGAACATGGGTTTAGTTATAATAAATCATAAACAAAACACTTTACAATATGCCGGTGCTTACATCCCATTGTATTTATATAGAAACAAGCAGCGAACAGTTATTAATGCCGACCGTAACCCCATAGGTATTCACTACAAAGAAATAGAATCGTTTACCAATCATTCAATCGATATTCAGGCTAACGACACCCTATACCTTTTCACCGATGGTTATGCCGATCAGTTTAATAGCACAGGCAACAAGAAGTTTAAACGATCCGGTTTAAATGCTCTTCTCACAGAAATATGTGAATTGCCTATGAGCAAGCAAAAAACAATACTAGAGAATTCTTTTATTGATTGGAAAGGCAATTATGAGCAAATTGATGATGTTACTGTTGTTGGGCTCAAGCTATAGCCCATACAACGCAACCTACTAGTATTATTTGTATCTTGCGAACTATTGCAAAACTTACCCAAACGCTTTTTTCAGATGAACTCATTTGGACAACTTTTCAGAATTTCCATTTTTGGTGAATCGCATGGCCAAGCCATAGGCGTTACCATTGATGGTGTGCCACCTGGTATTAACCTTTCGGTAGATGATTTTATGCCCGACCTCAACCGCCGCAAGGCTGGCGCCAAAGGGACCACTCCCCGCAAGGAGGATGATATCCCCGAAATTGTTTCGGGATGGGTTAATGGGCATACCACAGGTGCTCCCCTTACCATTTTGTTTCGCAACAACAACACCCAATCGGGCGATTATAGTAATATAGCTAAAACACCCAGACCCGGCCACGCCGATTTTGCGGCGTACAAACGATTTGGTGGATTTAACGATATTCGGGGAGGTGGTCATTTCTCTGGGCGACTAACTCTTACTCTAGTTTCGGCTGGTGTAATTGCTAAAAAAATTCTTAGCAGTATTAAAATCAACGCAAGCCTAATTTCCGCAGGAGGCAATGCTAATATTGATAAAGCGGTTGATGAGGCCATTGAAAAGGGCGATTCGGTTGGTGGACTAGTTGAATGCCGGGCTAGCAGAATACCGCTAGGGCTAGGCGAACCATTCTTCAACTCGGTTGAATCGGTTATTAGCCACCTAGCCTTTGCCGTACCGGCCATTAAGGGCATAGAGTTTGGCTCGGGCTTTGCCGCCGCCCCCATGGTGGGTAGCCAGCACAACGATCGCTTACTAGACGCAACGGGCCTTACTGGTGGACTTACCAACGGTAATGAGTTGGTATTTAGGGTAGCCGTTAAACCCACATCGAGCATTAGCATTAAGCAGCATACCTACAGCATTGAAACAGGAAAGGTTGAGGAGTTTGAGGTAAAAGGACGACATGATGCCTGCATTGCCCTTAGAGTTCCTGTGGTAATTGAGGCAATTACGGCCATTGCATTAGCCGACTTGTTGATGTTGGCAAATGGCCTTAAATCAACAAGTATATAGATA
>CAZTFJ010000249.1:0-4766 GCA_964612255.1 uncultured Rikenellaceae bacterium
AAATCTAGGTGCCATTTCTAGGGTTCCGCTTTGGATGATTGAGGGTATGGCCGAGTATCTTTCCATTGGTAGTGTCGATCCCAATACGTCAATGTGGATGCGCGATGCTGTTTTGAACAACGATTTCCCTACGTTGGAGGATATGACCCGTAGCTCCAAATATTTCCCTTACCGCTATGGGCACGCCTTTTGGGCTTTTGTTGGACGTACCTTTGGCGATAGTTGAATTGTTCCAATATTCACCGAAACTGCCAAGCGAGGTTATGATAATGCGCTAAAAAGATACCTGGGGCTTAATGAGAAGGAATTCTCTAATATTTGGAAACGAACCATTGTTGAGCACTACAAAATGGTGATGAAGGATACGGTTGATAGGCCTTTGGGTAAACAGATTATTCATGAGGGGAATGCTGGCGAAACCAACATATCGCCTGCAATTAGTCCCAACGGAAAGTACGTGGCATTTTACTCAGAAAAAAATCTTTTCTCAATCGATTTGTTTTTAGCCGAGGCAGAAACTGGCGAAATTATTCATAAGCTATCATCAACCATTCACCGTAACGAGATTGATGCGTTAAACTTTATTGAGTCGGCAGGGGCATGGTCGCCCGATAGCAAAAAGTTCGCCTTTGTGGCATTTAGCAAGGGGATAAACAAGCTGTTGGTAGCCGATGTGGAGCGAAAGCGCTTGGTTCATGAGATTGAAATTCCCAACGTACCCTCGTTTAACTATCCTGTATGGTCGCCCGATGGAGCCAGTATTGTAGTATCGGGACTAGTTGATGGAAGCAACGATTTGTATCAGTATTTTATCGAATCGGCAGAGGTTAAGCGCTTAACCAACGATAAGTGGTCGAATATACATCCTACTTGGTCGCCCGATGGTAAAACCATTGTATATGTTACCGATAGGCCTTCGCAGCAGGATGTTTATTCGAAACGGATGCCGGGCTATTATCTTGCTACACTCTCGCTAAAGACGGGTAAAACTAATGTGCATCACTTCTTTCCAGGCGCATCAAACTTAAACCCAATGTTTGCGCCCAATGGTGAGGATATTTACTTTTTGTCCGACAGGGATGGCTTCCGAAACCTTTACCTATACAACATGCCATCGGGCAAAATTTATCAAAAAACCGATATTCTAACAGGTATTTCGGGGATGACACCACTGGCACCTGCATTTAGCGTATCGTCTCAAGCCGGTACAGTAGCCTACTCATACTACTATAATAGCAACTATATCATATATGTAGCCCAGCCAAGCGATCTTTTATCCGAGGAGGTTTTCCCACTAATGGTCGATCAGGCTGCTGCTACGTTACCTCCATATAACAGGGCGGTTTCTGGAGTAATCGATAAAAATTTGGCAATACGGATGGGGCAGCCCGAAACGCCAGTCGATTCGTTTAAGGTTGTTGCCTATCGCCCAAAATTTAAGCTCGATTATATTGCCAACTCTGGCGTTGGGGTGTCAACCAGTCAGATGGGAACGGGAATGGCAGGCGGGGTTGAGATGATTTTTAGTGATATTGTAGGTGCAAACCTACTTCATGTTGGATTGGCACTAAATGGCGAGATTTACGATTTTGGTGGTCAGTTTACCTACATCAACCAGAAAAACAGGGTAATATGGGGCACAACAGTATCGCACATTCCTTACTCTTATGCATATTATGGCCGAAGCGCAGGCTGGGTTACCGATGGCGAAAACACATTCTTAGTTGATACCATATCGATGTACCATTACCGAATTTTTGAGACGATGATTGGGGGAATGGCTCAATTACCGTTGTCGCGAACCCGACGTATTGAGGCTGGTGGCTATCTCAATTGGTACAACTATAGGGTTGATGTGCATTCGCACCTTTATGTCGATGGCTGGTACCAAGGGTACGATAGGTACAAAGGCGACGCCCCCGACGGATATGCCTTACAAAGATTAAATGCTGCCTACGTTGTCGATAATTCTAGCTTTGGTATTGCCTCGCCAATGGATGGTTCGAGGCAGCGTTTTCAGGTTGAGAAGGTTTTTGGTTATGTAGACTATTGGGGAACCCTGGCCGATTTCAGGCAATATTTTTTCTTAAAACCTTTTAGCATTGCATTTAAAGGGTACTATTACGGACGGCATGGTACTTCGTTAGATAAAATTTACCCGTTATACCTTGGCTATCCTTGGATTATTCGGGGTTACGACAATACTTCATTTAGCAACCAAATTGTTGAGGGAGCATCGTTTGGTATGAGCCCCGATCAGCTCATGGGCGACCATTTGGCAACTCTGAATTTCGAAATTCGTATGCCCTTTACTGGGCCAGAGAGGCTAAGCCTTATCAAATCTAAATATTTATTTTCCGAATTAGCTCTCTTTGCCGATGCGGGTTTAGCTTGGTACGACAGCAATACGGTTAAGTTTAAGTGGACCCCCGAAAGCCTTGATGAGCGAATACCCATTGTGAGTGCTGGGGTAAGCCTTAGAATTAACGTATTTGGTGCTATGATCTTAGAGCCTTTCTATGCTATTCCGTTTCAACTGGGTGGTTTAAAGGCCGCAACCTTTGGGTTGAACTTTACACCGGGATGGTAGTGTTTAGAATAGATTAATAATAAGTTATACCGCCAATTATGCACTAGTGCATAAAAAAAGGTGACCAATTTGTTGGCCACCTTTTTTTTATGCTAATTGCTTAAGTCTATATCTCTTTGTAGCTAGTGCATTCTACCACGTATGCTATTTCTGGTACTTCGTTGCCCTCATCTTCTTCACAATCGGCAACATGGGCACCAGCAACTTTTTTAACTGTTCCAATTACCTCAACACGCTTACCCATAAGCGATGTAATAAATTTTGGCGATTTCTCAGTGCCGTCAATTTTAAGCGTTTTGCCTTCTACACTGCCAAATACGGTAAGGCGGTCGCCGCCGTGCATACAAGCATGGTCAACTGTTGCTTCAAACTTAACCAATTTCCCCTCAAGAGCCGATGCATCTGCAATTAATGAATCAACAGAGACCTCAACTGCTTTTTCTGCTTTTGTTTTTTTACCCTCGCCACAAGAGGTAATGGCCGCAAATCCGGCAACAATTGCCAGTAATACAACTAATCTTCTCATTTTCTGAATTTTTAGGTTTGTTTTATATCTGAAAGTAATAGCTCACGATGTTGAAAATTGCAAATATTAGGCTAGCCAGCCCGTTTAGGGTTGCAAATGCAAAGTTAATACTTTTTGGGTTTCCTGTTTTAACTATCAAGTGCTGAACTATTAGAAGGAGAATGAATGCTCCTGCACCAATCCAAAAAAGTAGCCCTGCCTGAAGGATAAAACCAACTCGTACGACTAAAGCAATAACGGCAAAATGAACTAGCGCAGAAATAACTCGAGACATTTTGGCGCCAAAAACGGCAGGTACCGATTTGAGCGACTCCTCCTTGTCAAA
The DNA here is from genome assembly GCA_964612255.1 of uncultured Rikenellaceae bacterium. GTDB lineage: Bacteria > Bacteroidota > Bacteroidia > Bacteroidales > Tenuifilaceae > Perlabentimonas. The sequence continues at coordinate 3,442 of CAZTFJ010000249.1, forward strand.
ATCTTCATCCTGAATTGAATACAAAATATCGAAACCAGCAACCCACAAAAACACTATGATGCTGAAAAGGATAGGTACAATGTGCCACTGACCCGTAACAGCCAAAAAGGCACCAAGTGGGGCAAGTGCTAACCCTAAGCCAAGCACAAAGTGGCACAACACTGTAAAACGCTTGGTGTAACTATAGCCCAAAACAACCAGCAAGGCAATGGGTGAGAGCATAAATACCAACCGATTAATAAAAAAGGTTGTTACAATGAAAAGCAAAGCGTTTATCATTGCAAATATAAATGCATTACGAGGATGAATTATACCTGCGGGTATTTCTCTGTTGGCTGTCCGGGGGTTGCGTTTATCAATAAACCTATCGGTTACCCTGTTGAAGCTCATGGCTGCATTGCGAGCAAAAACCATACAAAGTATTACCAACGCAAACAACCACCAGGTAAAGGTTTTTTCTGTTAGATAAAACGAAAGAAAAAAACCAATAAGTGCAAATGGCAGTGCAAATATGGTGTGACTAAACTTTACCAGCGACAGGTAATTTTTAAAGGCTAGTTTTTTAGGTTTGTCCATTTTATGTTTGACCAATGGCCAATATTAGGTTTTGTTAAGGCGAATGCTGACAAAAATAGCAGACTTAGCTCACAAAACCAAAAATACTTAGCGAGTAGCAAGGTTATTGTTTCTTTACGAGTATTTACAAGGCCTAATTTAAGGGATATGCATAAACTTATGAGCCTGGAGCGAAACCTGCCATTGAGGGTTTGCCATTGCGTAATCAACAATAATGGGTGTTATGGAGTTGTAAACGCTCCATTCGGGTTGTAAGTATAGCTTGCAGGTCGATTTTACTTTGCGAGCATTCTCTTCGGCCCAATCAATATCTTTTTTTTCTGAGATTATTACTTTAAGCTCATCGGCTTGCATGTGAACCCCTTTTGCTGGCGGTTGTTGGGGTTTGGGCGAAAGGCATATCCAGTCCCACTGCCCTGTTAATGGATGAGCGCCAGATGTTTCTATATGGGTTTGAAATCCGTTATCTTTAAGCTTTTTGCACAGGTAGTCGAGAGGGTATAAACTTGGCTCTCCGCCTGTAACAACTACAACTTTTGCTGGAAATTTGTGGGCGTTACCAACAATTAAATCAACTTTAACAGGAGGGAAACTTTTGGGATTCCAAGTGAACTTTGCATCGCACCAGCTGCATCCCACATCGCAACCCCCAATTCTAATAAAGTATGCTGCCTTGCCTGTATGGTAACCTTCGCCTTGAAGGGTGTAAAATTCCTCAACCAAAGGGAGTAGTTTACCGTTTTGTAGTA
>CAZTFJ010000250.1:0-4758 GCA_964612255.1 uncultured Rikenellaceae bacterium
CAATAAAGCTCTTATTTATGCTAAACAGTTAGATGATAAAATGCTAAAAGCTATTGTGTATTCCAATATTGCTGCTATATATAACTTTCAAAAGAAACATGAGTCGGCTTTAGTTCTTTTAAAAAAAGCTTATAGTTTAAACAAAGACCTAAATAGAATAAAAGGTTTAATAAATACAAATATTAATCTAGCAGGAACTTATAAAGATTTAAAACAATACGATAAAACAGAGTATCACTATAACAAAGCATTAGATTTAGTTCAAACTAGCAATTTGAAACCTGAAATGCTAAACCTGTACAACAGTATAAGTGAGTTTTATGCAACTACAACTAATTTTTCTAAAGCATTTGAGTATAAAAGTATGGCGTATGAATTATCCGATACTTTAATGAATTCAGAAGTTGCAGCTCGAATTGAAGAAATGCAAATACAATATGATACAGAGAAGAAGGAGCGCCGTATTGCAGAGCTTGTACATCAGCAGAAAGTATCTGAATTGAAGGAACAAAAGCGGATACGAAATTTTCTAATCATTATTCTTATTTTAGTTATTATTGTTGGAGCCATATTGGTTTTAATGCGCCAAAACCGACTAAGAAGTAAGGCCAGAGAAATAAATCTTGGCCATAAACTGCTTCGTACTCAAATGAACCCCCACTTTATATTTAACTCTCTAAATTCCATCAATGCATTTATCGGAACAAATAAAGGTGCAGAAGCGCAGATGTTCCTAATCCATTTTGCTAAACTAATGCGTAATATACTGGAAGGCTCAAAAAATGAATATGTTACGCTGGAAAAGGAAATTGAAACGTTGCGCTATTATATTGAACTGGAGCAATTGCGATTTAATGGGAACTTTAATTTTAATATTTCGGTAAGTGATGATATTGATGTGTCTTTTGTAGAATTACCACCTATGCTAATTCAGCCATTTGTGGAGAATTCGATAAAGCATGGGTTAAAAGCAAGTGATGAAGGGGGTGAAATCAGTATTGCGTTTAGCATTACCGATGATGGGATGCTGTATTGTAACGTAACCGACAATGGGGTGGGTATAAATCAAGCTGAAAATATGAAGCCTCATAAATCCTATGCCATGGGTATTACTCGGGAGCGCTTAGCAATGCTCAATAAGAAAAAATCGAAACAAATTACGTTTGAAGTTGCTGACCGATCTGGCAAAGGTGAAAAAGGAACAGAGGTGCAAATTTGGATTCCGCTGAATTAACTCCTTTCTTTTAATTACATTTGTGTATGACTTGTAAGAAAAACGTATGTTAAATGTAGTAGTTGTTGATGACGAAAAAGACGCCCGATTAAATACATTGGGTATCATCAATATGCATTGTCCAAATTTGAATGTGGTGGCCACAGCTGCGAATGTGGCCGAGGGTGTTGAGGCAATCCAACAGCATAAACCCGAATTGGTTCTTTTGGATATCGATATGCCCGATGGAACTGGATTTGACTTGCTTCGGAGGTTGATGCCCATTCAATTCTCCGTTATTTTTATTACAGCTTACGCTGAACATGCCATAACGGCTATCAAGTTTAATGCTCTCGATTTTTTAGTGAAACCCCTGGATCCAGAAGACTTTCTATTAGCCATAAATAAAGCACTTCAGAATAATAACGAAAATCATAGATTAGAACGTTTAGAAAACTTACTTGAAGAAATAGAAAAGAAAAAGAAACCTAGTATAGCTCTTGGAACAGCGGATTCTGTACATTTTGTAGATGTAGATAATATTGTACGCATTGAGTCCAGCTCCAACTATTCAACTTTCTTTCTGATTGATGGCCAGAAAGTTATGGTGAGCCGTCCATTAAAAGAGTATGCTGAGATGCTTGATTATCATGGTTTTTTCCGTCCGCATCAATCACATTTGATTAATCTGTTATTTTTAAAGGAATATAAAAAACGTGATGGTGGATATATTCAACTAACTAATGGTGACATTGTTCCAATGAGTGCCCGCAAAAAGGAGAAACTTTTGGACGCGCATCGCGAATTCAGATGTCGTTAGAATAAGATTATGGAAGAATATAGAAAACTCCGCTAGGAGCGTATTTCTTGCGTAACTGAATTTTTCTCTTATTCCTTTTTGTTCAAATTCTCAAAAAAACCGTTCGAATTCTCATTTAGCCTAATTACAAGTAGGTGTGCATGGTATGTTTGTGTTAAATCAATAAACATAAACAGAAATGAAAACATCCTATATTGTACTAAGACAGTATTTTGGTGTTGTAGTTCGAACTGCAGTAATCACAATTTTGAGTTTGGCGCTATGCCCAATGAATGTGTTTGGTCAGGTTTCTGATGCACAAGTTAAGGCAGATATAAAGAAAAATGAACCAAATACAATTTCTATTACCCTTGAGAACACCAAAAATGAGAAGGTGTTTGAAAATGGGAAATGGGTTCATTATTTCCGAAAAATGTATCGCAGTGTTGAAAAAACAAAATGGAATGGTGTTACTTATCATTACTATGGAGGGGCACAATATGTAAAGTCCGGCAATTCTTATCGTTTTGATAAGCTTACTGTTGGCGATGGCTATTATAAAGGGTTTAGTGCTCCGGATAAAACCGAACTGGAAAATTTTATTCTTAAAAATGGCGTGCAGTTCTTTGGCCATTACTTTAATAAAATTATAGGTTCACAAATGCCAAAAGTCGAGTTGGTAGACGGGCAGGGTTGGAAATGGCACTCATTGCGATCAGTTTCTGGTAAGGTAAAATGTACATTTACAGTTCCGGTAAATAATACAAAACTGGAAAAAGCAATTCATGTTTTCGACCTTCGTCTTTATGCTGATGCCGACAAAGCGATCAATAAGAATGTAGCTTGGGCCAGAATGTCGGTAAGCGAAGTGAAAGACGAGAAAAAGGTTATAAGCACATCTTCTCATACTGCCGATGAGGTGCGAAATATGCCAACCCTGGCAACGGCTGCCGAAGGTGTAAATGCTCAACAGGAACTCGAGAGTCTTCCACAAATAGACAAATTACCTCAATTTGCCACTTCACTAGAGCTATTCTACTTTACTCACAATGTTTTAATGACCAAAAGTAAGAACGAAATTCGTTCGTATTTGTATCATCTTGCTGCATCTAATTGTCGATCGGGACAGCAGGTTAATCAAATGACTGATTTTGCACAGGGTTGGATTGATAAGTTGGTTGAAAACGCAGCAACTTACAAGAAAACACATTGTAAATTTCCTTCCATTAAACATCAGCAATCTAATATGGCTGAGCTATATGATAAACTGCAACGCAGAAAAATTAGGTTTAGTGGCCAGCAGGAAAAGGGATCATGGTATTTGTCTGGTATAGACTATTACCCCGCCAAACAGAGCGAAATTGAAGAAATATCCAAAGGAACAAAATGTGGCTCTGCGTCCGATTACAAAACTGAAAAGAGAAAAATTGTTGTGTATAATATTGGTGATGCCGTTGATGTGACCTTCAGCAATGGTGTATTCCCGTGTACCGTTCAAAAAGTTGATCCGGCAAATCGTAATCGCTATTATGTAGTAATGCAATCGAATAATTCCGGCTATTGGATGGACGAAATAAACCTTAAGCCAGGCAAGGGAAATGTTTTTAAGTTCAACGTAGGCGATGCGGTTAATTGTGAGTTTTCGAATGGAACTTATCCATGTACGATAAAGGCAATCAATAAAGCAGAACAGAAATATCAGGTTGCGTTGAGTAATGGAACAACCTATTGGGTGTATGCGCAAACAGTAAGCACAGGCTCATCTGTTCAAGAAACCAAAACAACCACCAGAAAAGTAAAAGTGGGCGATACGGTTTTTGTCAATTCAACAAAAGGAAAGATCAAAGCCAAAGTGCTCAAGATAGTCGGAACACGCTACGAAATTCAGTATACCGACCCGCGCTATTCAGCAACTAAGCAGTGGGTGAAACGAGCCAATTTTACGCTGTAAACTTTATTCATCGAAGTGTAATTTTAAAAACCATAAACTAATGAGAACTAAAATTTTAATGCTCATTGCAGCAACTGCTATTCTTTTAACATCGTGTGGAGGCCAATCGGGCAGCTCTGCAAAAGGTGATGTAAATGTATCAGAAATTGAGAAAGCCGTACTCGATGCGCTGGCATCTGAAGGCGAAACCAATTTCGAAATTCAATTCAGGGATGATGAACAAACAAAAAGTGGAACTGAACTCTACAAAGGTTTCGGTCAGGTGCCTTTTCAGACCTACTTTGTTCGTTCTAAATCCAATTGGAAATACAAAGGCGAAACTCTGGATGTGTATCGACATCTCGAAGTTAAATATTATAAACTAAACGGAAAGTGGGAGTTAGATAAAGCTCGTGTATTTAATTCCTGGTTAGATAATGTTCAAAATCCAATTGAAGAGGAGAGCATGATTACGATGATTAAAAAAGATCCATGGGGTTCTTTCGGACATAGCAAGGCCCAAATTGAGGGAATTACTGCGGTTAAAGATTTTTACAACGGATTGCCGGGCGTGCACAACGGTCAGTTTTATCCAACAGATTACAGCAGTAAGCAGGTTAAATGCGTCTACGACATTGTGTTTAATGATAAAGGTCGCAAAAAAGGCCGCTACGAAATCAAGTTTGGTCGCGGAGGTGTTGATCAGCCTTGGGACAGAGTAGTGTCATACAGAAGAATTAAAGAAGATACAATTTAAGAACAAGGTTATGAAACAAATTTTACATTTAAGTTTTAAAAAATCGCTGATGCTAGTTG
>CAZTFJ010000251.1:0-890 GCA_964612255.1 uncultured Rikenellaceae bacterium
GTAAATGCTTTGTTGCACCCCAAGTAAATACCATTTTTATCTTTATAAAACACAGGTAACGGAATTGCTCTCAATAGGGTTTGGATAAAGCTGCTTTGCTTAAAAAGTTTTTCTTCCCAAATCTTTCGCTCTGTTATATCTCGCGTAAATGCTACAAGCAACCTTTTCTCGCCCTCACCATCAAAGGCTTTTAGCCTAACCTCTGCGTCGAATTCTTTACCCAATAGGTTTTTATACTTCCACTCAAAAACATCAAGGCTTTTACTGTTAAGCTCCTTAACTCTCTTTCTCGCTACCTCCTCGGAACTAAGCCCTTCGGCTTGGCTAAAGGGTGATAGGTCGAGAATTGTTTTGCCTATTATCTGCTCCTTTGTGCCACCAAATATTTCGCACGTTTTGGGGTTACAATCTACAATAGTAAGCCCATTTAACAAGTAAATGGCATCGGGGCTAGTTTGAAACAGATTGAGATAGCGTGCTCTCTCTAACGCAATGCGCTCGTTTTGCTCCTTAACAACCGAAAGGAAAGAGTTAATCTCGTGAGCTAAACGACCTAACTCATCATTTCTCATTATGGGCAAGGGCTTCTGTAAATCAGGCTGGGTATTAATATCGAGTTGCTGAACCATAGCCTCTAAGGGAGTGGTTAACCTCTTGCTAAAAGCAAAAGCAATAATTATTGAGGTTACTAACATCAATAAGATTGAACCATAAGAAGCGTATCGAGCAATTTCAACCGGTTTTAGAATTTCTCTATAATAAGCAGAGGAAACAACAATCCAATTTAGCTCATCAACGGTTTCGTAAACCGCAATTTTTCTTGTAGCTTTCAATTCCTCTGGGCTCTGCCAATCGTACTCAATATAGCCAGAACCAGTAGTTACCATTTC
>CAZTFJ010000251.1:932-4743 GCA_964612255.1 uncultured Rikenellaceae bacterium
GTGGGCAACGCGTCCTGCTCAAAAATATTAATACCACTAAGCGACGGGTGAATAAGCACATTGCCAGCGGGGGCAAATACATATGCATACCCTCTCTCTCCGAATTTAAGAGATTGAACAGCCTCGCGAAAATCGGATGGGTTAAGCAGCTGGTTAAATTCTGAGCGGTAACTTGATGCTGAAATTATCCAATCGAAAGGCTCAAAATACGACATGTACAACGCTTTGGGGCGTTTTACCGTCTCTCCGGGGTTTTGCCAGTTATACTCTACATAACCATCCTTCATCCTTATCTGCTCATGAATAAACGGGAACTGAGTATTATCTGTCCCCTCAACCCCCTCAACCGGATGAATAACAGCAACTCCCTTAGAGTTTATACAGTAGATGTAACCAGATGTGCCTACCTGCTGACTATAAAATATTTGTCGTAATCGTTTCTTTGCCTCGGCTAGGGTAAGGTTTCCATTACGAACCATTTCGAAATGTTGCTGCGCTATTTCCCTATTTTTATCGGCTATGGTTTTTAGATGGTTACGAATAGATGCAGTTGCAGATGCTTGCACAGAATTGCGGAGCAATTTGGTTGTATTTGTTAATTCCCCTAACACTCTTTTTTTTATTGATGGAACCAATACCCCTTCAACAGAAATAATAAGAAGTATAAAGAGAGGAATTAGGGAACCTAAAAAAGATATAAGAATTCGGGTTCTTAGCGGCTTATCTATTTTAAAGGGCTTGGCCATTGTTGGGTGTGCAAGTGTTAAAAACTTAGCGCATTGTACCCAAAGATAGAAAAAAAACTGTTTTAAAAATGACCCAACAAGCATAATGTATTTCATGAATTGAAAAAGAATGACTAACAATCTCCAATTTGGTTGAAATCCCTTAAAAAAACATCTTAAACAAAATGAAAAAGGCTTGGAATAAAAACCAAGCCCTTTACTTAAACACAAGAATCTTGAAATTTGCGCTATTGCTCTACAATTCTAACAACTGTTCCTTTTCCCTGCACTTTGGCTCTAACAAATACCTCAACCTTACCGTTGGCTATAGGTATAATTGACGGAAATGCATATTCGTACTTCTCAACGCCCTCAACCAAACTGTGTTTCCATCCGCCGGCTTGTCGATACGAAATAAAAAGTTTGGAATTTCTAGAGTACCAAGCTACTACAGGCATTTTATTATGGGCCGTAGCTGCACTTAACGATGAGGAGATAGTTTCTCCCATACCAAAATTCTGCTTAGTCCAACGTCCGTTCTCATACTTAGCATACCCCAAGGTTCCTCCACCATAGTAAACCAAGTGTACAACGCCATTTTCATAAACTACATTAAAGCCATTCGTATTCATTGTACCCATACTGCCAACAATACCAACATTTTTCCAAACTCCATTAGCATAAACCTGACAGTCGATAAACTCGGCCACAACAGCCCAATTCCGATGATGAGTGCCTTGGTATGGAATAAGAATATTACCATTGGGCATTATGTGCAGCGTTGAGTTAACGCCTCGCTCAATGAAGTTTGGCTTTTTATCCTCATTGTCCTTAAGCATTTTAGATTCAAAACGCCCCGTTTTATTATTGGCATACTTTAGCCCCTCGTTGTGGAAACTAATATGAACTATCCCCTGGTTGTCAACAGCCAATCCGTTTTGGTAACTTGTATTAGACTTAATGGTTTCAACCGGAACATTGGTTACTGTTCCCGTTTTAATATCTATAAATCCGTAATACAACTTTATACCGTTCGATTCTACCTTGAAATATGTAAAGTGAAGGTTCCCATTACTATCCATAACAATAGAAGGGATTTGCTTGGTAAGCCCCCTGCCTAAACGTCCATCGTTTTGGGTTGCATTTCCCAGCTTATCAATCTCGGCCAATTTCCAACTCGATCCTTCCTGCCTAAGATACCTTAGGGCTAACTGGTTGCCCACTGTTTTATCAACAAAAATGATGTGTGTCTTACCTACCTTGTCTCGAACAGCAGAAGGTGTACTAACCACATCAACAGAACCTTCAACTTCAATAAGTGTGGATTTAAACTTACTGGATGAAGCATTAGAATATGGCATTTCGGTTACATTTGCAAACGATAAAACCTGCTGCGAATACCCTTCTGTAGAAACAAACAGTGTGGCAGCAACAAAAAGCATGGCATAGCCTACCCTTTTAACCCTTGTTGATGGTTTCATAATTATTATAGTTTAGTTACGGTTGATTTTGCTACAATATAATGGCTTACTTGATTTTAATATACAGCAAACCAGTAAAAAGTAACGATAAACTATTATTTGATTAGGTTTGTTGAGTATTTGTAAAACAAAAAAAAGTCACCCTACCAGTGGCAGGATGACTTTTAGTAAAGATTTATGAAGAATTACTTTATATCTACCTCAATCCAACCGCTGCGGTCGGGATCGGCTGGTACAGGCCATTTTTTAGGCGGATTTTCCTCGAGCTGCTTTAGCAATACCTCTACGGCCTTCTCAATAGATGGATCTTGCCCTTTGGCCACTTTATGAGGTTCGTCAATCACCTCAATATCGGGATAAACGCCAATTCCTTCAATAATCCATTCACCCTTATCGTTGTATATTCCAAAGCGTGGCACGGCAATGTAACCACCATCCATTAGCGAGGCGTTACCACTCATACCAACCAAACCGCCCCAAGTGCGAGAACCAATAATGGTTCCCAGGTTTTTCTGGCGGAAGAAGTAAGGGAAAGCATCGCCACCCGACGAGCCATAATGGTTAATTAGCATAGCCTTAGGACCATCATGAGCAATACCCGGTGTACGCATAGGGTCTTTTAAACCTGCTCTGTGCCAATGGGCATGGGTTTCGCGATTTAGCAACTCAACCATACGGTCGGGAATAAATCCACCGCCATTAAAACGCTCATCGATAATTAGGGCATCCTTATGATGATAGGCGTACATACCCCTGTGCAGTTCACGGTTACCCTCGACGGCAGTATTGGGTACGTGCATATAGCCAATTCGTCCACCCGAGAGTTTATCAACCATTTCGCGACGCGTGTTAACCCAATCGAGATACATTAGTTCCTGCTCGCTCGAAATAGGCCTAATGGTATAGGTGCGTGCGCCATCGGCAGTAGGCTTGGTATTAACGGTTAGGCGAACGGCTTTGCCAACCTTGTTCTCTAAGAATTTGTATGGATTTTGGCTTGTTGTTACATCCTCGCCATCAATCTGAATTATATACTCACCCTCTTTCACCTCTATACCTTGCTCAGTAAGGGGCGAACGACGGGAAGGATTCCAGTTTTCGCCTTCGTAAATTTTACTAATAACGTATAGGTTATTCTTTTTGTCGGCAGCCAGCTTGGCGCCCAGCAAACCAGTTTCAACCCGCTTCACGCGCTCAAAATCGCCATAATTGGCATAAGCGTGCCCAGTATTGGTTTCGGCAATTAGCTCACCAAAAATATAGTCGAGGTCGAACCTATGGTTACGGTATGGGAGCATCTCGCCATACTTCTGACGGAAGCCATCCCAGTCGACATTATGTAGATTTGATACGTAGAAGAAATCGCGGAAAATGCGCCATCCATCAACAAAAATCTGCTCCCACTCCTTGCGAGGCTCAATGCGCATATCCATATCGCTAAGATCGAGCTTGCCATCGCCTGGCTTTTGGTTAGGTGCTAGCGATGCCACTCCGTATTCGCCACGACTTTGGTAAAGGAACTTTTTGCCATTGGCCGAAACAGTTGCTCCGCGAATACCCGCCATTATTAGCTCATTTTTCTGCTCCTTCACATTGTAGCGGTTC
>CAZTFJ010000252.1:0-4735 GCA_964612255.1 uncultured Rikenellaceae bacterium
ATCCCAATATGCAACCCGAAATTATTGATGCGCTGGTTGATATGGGTTACAAGGGAATTATAATTGCTGGTACGGGTTTGGGGCATGTAAACAAACCACTATACCCTGCTTTAGAAAGAGCTCATAAAAAGGGCGTACACGTATATATGACCGTGCAAACCCTTTGGGGTTACGTGCATATGTTTGTATACGATACAGGACGCGACATGATGGCTAAGGGCGTTATTCCAGGCGAAAATATGCTTCCCGAAACAGCCTACATAAAATTGGGCTGGGCTCTAGGCCAAACCGACGATCCGGAAGAGGTACGCAGGCTGATGCTAACGCCAATCAACAGCGAAATAACCCCCAAAGAACCATACAACGGTTACCTTGTTTATCAAGGAGGGGTCCCCGAGGTTGAAAATTTTATAAGACAGTTTAGAAAGTAATTTTTAATGAACACTTATACTCAGTTAGTAGAAAATCTGAAAATCAACATAAAAAGAGAGTTACCTGGGTTTTGTGCACAGCAACGTATGGCGCCATCATTTAGAGGAGGGCCTGGTTTTCCAAAAAATCCGGATAAACACACCCGCGAGAGTGCTGTTTTAATATCAATATACCCTGACGATAATCTCGCGAAAACTGTTCTGATAAAACGAACGGTTTACAACGGGCCACACAGTGGACAAATAAGTTTTCCTGGTGGCAAGTACGAGGAATTTGATAATTCGCTAATAGATACTTCTATTCGCGAAGCAGAAGAAGAAATTGGTATCGAACCAAGTCTCATTGAGATTATTGGTACGCTTACTCCACTTTTCATCCCAGTAAGCAACCTAATGGTATTACCTGTAGTATGCCTAATGCCCAAACCTAAACAGCTTAATTTAAACCTTCAAGAAGTAGAATACACAATTCATCCGCAGTTGCTCGATTTTAAAAACCCGAAAAACCAATCGGTAAAAACCATTAGTATTGGCAACAAACCTATTTCGGCCCCATACTTCGCAGTAAATGGCGAAGTTGTATGGGGAGCAACAGCAATGATAATTTCGGAACTAGTAGAACTATACTAAGGGTTGCTAGGGATGATGTTTTGATAATGCTTGTAACGCTGCATAATCTGGTTCACATAGTTGTAAGTTTCATGCCCCCTAAAGTAGCCATATTTCACAGTGGTGTCGCAGTAAAATTCTGGATTTGATTTATTCAGAATAAAAAAATCAACGTTATTATCCCAAATGTTAGGATTTTTCCCGTGCTTCTGGGCAAGATTTCGAGCATCGATAACATGACCAAGACCAGCATTATATGAGGCCAATATAAATTTTACCCGCTGATCTGGGTCTGGTATGTCCTTAAAACGCTCCTCAAGCCATTTAAGGTATTTTGCTCCAGCACGAATTTGTGTTTGAGGATCAGCAACGTGTTTAATGCCAAAAAAGTCGGCAGTTGCCGGCATAAATTGCATTAGCCCATACGCCCCAACATGCGACCTAACATTATGCTTAAACCTACTCTCCTGGTAAACCAACGATGCAAATAAACGCCAATCCCAATCAATTGTAGAACTAGCATACCTAAACCCCTCGTCCCAAGGCGATATGTTACCAGTTTTTACCCTAAATGTTTCAGTAAAAACTTTTTTTGCCCAATAGGGGTTATTGTAGTATTTCCCTTTTATAATACGGTATTCGGCAGTCTTGGTAAAATCAGTTAACCACTCGTTTAGGGCATTAAGAAGCGATTTTGAATCTTTAGAAACGGCCCAAGCCAAATTTTGATCGAAGCTTACAGGCGTTTCCACATCAATATTGTCATAATAAAAGGAGTTAACGCGCGCCACATCCTCGTCGCATACGGTATAATCAACCTCACCGTTAGCAACCAGTTCAATTAGTTCATCGGCCTCATAATTTGGCATCTCAACTACGTGAATCTGGGCACCAATCTCGTCAGACAAATTTTTCAACCTATCAGCCGAAGCTGAACCCTGTTGCACATAGACTATCTTTTTAGCAAGCTGCAGCGGATTTTCAATACTTTCAACTTCCGAATCTTTACGCTGAACAAGAACCTGTTTAGTAGTACTATGCGGAACAGTAAAACTATATTTTTGCGCTCTATTTGTTGTAACAGTAAGGTTATTAGCAAATATATCTACCTCCCCCTGATCAAGCATATCAAATGCCTTGCTCAAATCGTTCTCAGCAATGATTTCGAGTTTTACCCCTAGGTGCATAGCGAACTCTTGAAGCAAATCGAACTGGTAGCCCATTGGCTTGCCCTGATAAATAAAATAGTTGGTAGTGTTAATATCAGTTACGGCAACAAGAACTCCCGCATCAATAATTTGCTGCAAATCGCGATTGCCATTAGCTTTAAATTGCCTACTGTCAGTTTGATTTGCGGTGCAATTGGCAAAAAGCACAGCAAAAACTAGAATAGTTATCCTTGTAATTCTTTTAACAAAATCGCTCATTAATAGCGTGTTATTGGTGAAACGGCTACAAAATTAGGTGTTTTTAAATCTTTAGAGAAGTTTTTTTGACGACTAGTCGTAGAAAATCCATGAAACCCCAAACTTGAAAATTCTCGGATTCATTGGGTGTGAAAATGCAGAATAGTATCTGTTACTTGAAAACCCTTGATTCAAATGATCGTATTTCACAAAAATAATTGCACTTTTCCATTTAAAGTTTGCATACACATCAACCACAGGATAGTTACCTAACTTAACCAGGCGCTGATTAAAAAACTGAGCGGTAACTGGATTGTAAGCATCTGCATGAAACTCACTACGATAGGTCATGTTTATTCCAAACTGTCCGGTTAATGCACCAGGAACAAGCACTGTCTCATAAAACAAAGTACTAAATACCATAATGTTAGGCAAACTTAGCACATCCCTATTTGTATTTGCTTGCCATACAACCCTATTAAAAAAATTGAACCCATTAAAAAACTTTAAATTATTCTGCACAAAAGCAGAAGTCACAGTCACATCCGATGCTTGAGCAGGCTCACTATCCTCATTAAAATATAGGAAATCATTTATATAAACTACGTTATACCCCAACTCTGTATTCCACTTGTTTATATCAAATGAAGCACCTAACTTAAACCTTTTTTCCTTGTCAAATTGATTTTCCCAACTATAATGATTTGAAAAATAGGAACGATAAAAGAAATCGGGAGTAACCTCTGATAGCAATACATTCCCTTTTAGCTGAGGCATTTTTGGGTCTTTCCAAAAAGATATTCTCACATCACCAGAAAGTTCCTTATCATCGGCCTTATCGCCACTGAAATACACGCGAGCAGCACCTCTATAGGATAAGTATGGATTTTTGCTAAATGCGGCTAGACCAAAATGCGCAGAATTGAGTTCCTTATTGCCCGTCTCGTAAATAAAGTTATCGGGTTTAAGCATATGATATCTCGAGTCAGTATAGCCAATCCATCCTCGTAAGCCAGGCATTCCGGGAATATTAGCAAATTGGTTTATTTCCAATATTGCCTTTGCATCATACTGCACCATAGCGATAGAATCATATACACTACCACTTGTAATCAAATCATACTCAAAATAATCGTCAGTTGCACCTGTATTTTCAAATGTACGAGAATGCATCTCTCTCGTTATCTGCAATTTTGCACTAATTAAAGGGATGTACTTATCAATTGTATCTGAGGGTAATTTTACCTCTTTTATATTGATAAAAGTGTATCCCATTAAAGCAGAAATTGAACGTTCGCGTGTTGTTGACTTGGCATTCTCTAGCCAGACGGGTATTAGCTTTGTTTCCAAAGTATCACCAGGAATTAATTCACTGTATTTAATACCACCATTCTCTTCGTTGTTATACACATTGTTAACAAACGAGAATTGACCAAATAGATTCCCTTTGTGATAACTTCCAAAAAGTGAAATAAGATTATTCCTTGTTTGCTGATTTTCATACACTCCTCTTGTACCAAAATGATTATAGGAAATACCAAAATTGATATGCTTATTCACATTCTGAGTATGCAAAACGCTGAATAGCTGCTCAGCCTCCGACCTCTTTCCCGCACTAGTATATAAAAGTGACGTAAATGGCGACCTAACATTATATTGATTAACTTGCTCTACCTTATGATTATATGAATAATAATTCCGCGAAAGGAGGAATGCTCTACTGTTATCTCTTGAGAAAAAATGGTCTTCAATACTTGGAGCCCCTATATTACCCAGCGAAGTATAGCTTTCAAATGTTTTTTGTTGTGGATAGAAAAGGTGATTTAAAAACAAGGATGTATCTACTTCTATCGGTTCGTAGTCAAGGTATCTACTATTTAAACGCCATTTAAAAATTTTTTTATCACTTGAAACGGACAGGATCTCAAGGATAGATCTATTTTGGATAATTTCATTTGTACGATACCTTTCACTATCTTCTGCAGATAAAGATGTTGTATCTGAATTTAAAGTTGCAGTACTATCAACGCTTTTCTTACCTAATTCTTTTCCTAATATCAATGGTGGATTAAGCGAATCGGGTAGCTGTATCGAAATTTCGCTTAAATGAGATGGGTTGGGGTAACCTAATATCCCAGTATGCATATTCGCTACTACATTGTTAAACAAAGCAGTAACAACTATTATTACCTTTATGGCAAAAAGTTTTCTTTTCATACAGGGTACGAATATACAAAAAAAGCCCCGAACGAATCGGGGCTTTGAAGGATGGCGGCGACCTACTCTCCC
>CAZTFJ010000253.1:0-4735 GCA_964612255.1 uncultured Rikenellaceae bacterium
GTTTAAACCCTTTTTCTACCTAATCCCATTGTCAATTCTATCTCTTTTTTACAGAAAAGATTCAGTGATAAGAATGTTAATTGCATTTACGCTAATTGGCTCATTTGCATTCCTAACTCTTATGTCGTTTGCTGCAACCAAAAACGAATGGTACATTTCAACCGTATACCCTGTACTTGCTATGCTGGTGGCAACAGGTATGTATTCTGCAATAATGTATGTTCACAAATACGTAAAGCAGAAATACTTGAAAATGTTTTACGCTGCAATCTCTTTAGCAATAGTTCTTTTATGCTGGAGCCCGGTAGATAAAATACACACCTCCAATCACAGTTACAAGTACTATGTTTATCCGCCCGAGCGTGCTGGCCGATTCTTAAAGCAATGTAAATCCGATATGCCTGAGCTCAAAAAAGTTGACGTAATAATAAAACATCATCCACGACAAATAAAATTTTACAAAAAAAAGTTTAGGAACGAGGATGGAACTATCACAAATATCCACAGAGAAATACCTGAGAATATTGTTGGGCAAACTTTGCTTACCTGCGATAAGAGTACAATACTTGATTTGTATTCTAAATATCAAACAAAAACTCTTTTATACGATAAGTACTGCAGGCTTATTTGGGTTGATAGCTATAAAAAATTAAGTTCTGTTGATACCCTTTTTTGTAATACCGAAATCCTATCAGACGACAGCCTACGTTTTATTGATCCCCAAAACAAGAGCATAAGTTTTTTCAATGGCGGATTAACCCACTCAGTTGCCTTATCTGGCGAAACCTCTGTGGTTGTATCGCAAGAATCACCATTTAATCTAACGGTTGAGTTCTACCCAAAGGAACACCAAAATGCTATAGAAGCTAGGGTTTGGCGAAAATCGGAAAGCCAAGATGGATTTCTTGTTGTTAGTATTCCTGAGCATAATATCTATAACCAAACAGATAAGGTGGTTAGCCGAATTGAAGGATGGGAATTGATAGAAGTTAATTTACTCTTACCGCCGAATAGTAAGCAAAGTGTTAAGGTGTATGTATGGAATCCAAACCCCAGTACAGCCTATTTTGATAACTTGGAAATCATTGCATTGTAAGGCAAGTATAGTAAATCAATCAGAGTCAAATACACCTACACAAAAAATTGTTACCTTTGGTTTTCTGTCAATATAATGTAAGTATTTAATATGTATAACAATAAATCGGTAGCAGCAGTTATACCTTGCTACAACGAGGAGAGCCAAATAGAACGGGTTATATCCACTATCCCCGAATATATTGATAAAATTCTGGTTGTTGATGATTGCTCAAGTGATAAAACAGTAAAAGTTGTAGAGCAAGTTGCTGCACAATACCCCAAGGTTGTGCTTATACAACATAAAAAGAATCAAGGAGTTGGTGGGGCTATCGCTTCGGGCTACAAATGGGCTAGGGACAATAACATTGATGTGGCCGTGGTAATGGCCGGCGATGGACAAATGGACCCAGATGAGCTACCCCGTCTCCTACAACCAGTTTGTGAGGGAGAGGTTGACTACACAAAATCGAACAGGCTGGTGTATGGCGATGCATACAACCAGATACCCAAGGTTAGGTACTTCGGTAATTCAGTTTTGTCGCTGCTTACCAAAATTGCCTCAGGCTACTGGCATATTGCCGACTCGCAAAGCGGATACACTGCCATTGGTAAGGCCCCTTTGCACACTATAAACTGGGATAAAATGTATAAACGTTATGGTCAACCAAACGACCTTCTGGTAAAGCTAAATATATATAACTTTAAAGTGCGAGATGTAGTAACAAAACCTGTATATAACGTTGGTGAGAAGAGCACTATGAAGGTTCGGAAAGTAGTTTTTACAATCGGCTGGCTTTTAATAAAGCGTTTTTTCTATCGCCTAAAGGAAAAGTACATTATCCGCGATTTTCACCCGCTGGTGTTTTTCTATTTCTTTGGATTTTTATTGCAGCTGCTAAGCGTACCGCTATTTATAAGGTATGTTTACTATTGGATTGAGTACGACCATATCCCCAAGGTAAATTTTCTGGCTTGGATGTTTGCCGTAATTATGGGCGTACAGTTTATCCTTTTTGCCATGTGGTTCGATATGGACAGCAACAAACACCTCAGATAGCCCATGCGCAAGTGGTTTTTCAATATCCTTATATACCTCTCGCTGATTTTTTTGGTGGTGTATCTTTTTAAGTACAACTATATCGACCTAAAAGGGATACGTTTTAACTTTTGGTATTTGAGTATTTCCTGCATTCTGCTGTGGATGGGTTTTGTGGCCTCAACTTTGGCTTGGCACAAATGTTTGGCAATACATAGTATGCCAGCTCGCAGGTTGAGTGCAATAGCATCGCACGGCCTATCGGTTTTTGCCAAGTTTATCCCCGGAAAGGTTTGGGTTGTACTGGGTAGGGCAGCAAAAGTCTCTTCGGATGGGGTTTCGCTAAAAACGGCATCGTACGCATCGCTGAAAGAGCAGCTGGTTTATGTGTGGATTGGATTGGCGCTGGGAATAGTTTTGCTCCTCACAAAAAATGGAAGTTTAGAACTGCTGCTGTTGGTTGCCCTGCTTTTTATTGGGCTTACAGTTTTTAACCTGTCCGATTGGTTTCGTAAATTAGTGGCGTTAGTATACAAAAAGGTTACTAAGCGCGAGTTTAATATCCCCAAAATATCTGCCAAAGAGTTTTTGTCTCTCTCCGGCAGCATCGCAATATACTGGGGACTGTGGAGTATCGGGTTTTGGCTTTTCACAAAATCGATAGTTGCTGACATTCCCGTTGCTGTTGCGCTAGTTTTTCCCCTTTCGGTTACCTTGGGCTTGCTAGCAGTTATTGTGCCTGGCGGGTTGGGAGTTCGCGAGGGGTTTGTTGTGCTGGGATTAAGTCTTTTTGACGTTCCTGTTGATATTGCCACAACTGTTTCCGTAGCTGCAAGGATTTGGTTCTTGTCGGGCGAAGTTTTTATTTTCCTTTTGGGATTATCGATAAATATTTCACAAAAGCGATGCCCACAAAAATTGAACACGGATAACGCTGATTTAACAGATTGACGCAGATAAGAGGGTTTGAAAAGAGAATAAATCCGCCTAATCGGCGTCATCAGCGTGCAAAAAAAAGAAAAGATGAAACACGGATGCTTCGACAGGCTCAGCATAGGTGGCACTGATTTAATGCCTACCTGTCGGCTGACAGGCATTTACGCAGATAAAAGGGGTTGAAAAAAACGTGAAAGCAGAGTACAAAAAAGGGAGAACGCTGATGCTCCCCCTTTATAGTATTATGGTAAGTATATAGTTTAAACAGTATAGCTCTCTGGCATTCCCTCGTACTTTTGAACTAGTTCTGGCTTTCCGCAGAACTCGAAGCTGTGGTTCATATGGTCGCGCTCATCGAGGCTAATACGCCTAAACACATCGGCCCAGGTTTCAACGTCGGCATAGGTTTTTACCAACTCGTTGGTTAGTTTCTGCTCTTCCCACTGCGGATTATCCACTACCAGCTGGGCATAAACACCCTCTGCGTGGTTTTCGAACTCGGCATTGAAAAGGAACGCGCGTTTCTGGCTAAAAAAGGCAAGCGTTTTAGCAATAAAAACATAGGTGAGGGCAATAAAGTATGCAATTACTGGATTTAGATACCACTTATCTTTAATTCCATCCTCTTTCATCTTTTCATGTATAACTAGCAGGTGCATATACTCATTGTCCTGAGCACTTCTTCCCCAGTCAACCACGCTTTGAAACTTTTCAACCTTACTAATGTTTCTAAACTTACGTGTGAGCTTCATATAGTGCCTAATCTCCCACATCCGGTATGGGATGCTGGCCAAAATTTCAAGCAGTTTGGCTTTGGGCAGGTCGTCTTTTCTTCCTGCTGCCAAATCCATCCCGGCAAAAAATATTTTTGCCATAAGGCTGTATTTGTACCTTGGGGTATTTAGTGTAACTTGTTGTTCCTTTTTTAGGTCGATAACAGAGTTAGCCATGGTTCTATTGTATTTGTTGAGTTTTGGTAACAAAAGTATAGTATTTTTGTATTGATATTAAACTTGGCATTTAAAAATTGCAACTAAACATGTAATTTATATTCAATCTTGTTTTAATAAAAATATTGCCCAACCAATCTAATGTAACAAGTGAATATTGCAAGAAACACTATTTTTATGAATTAAAAAAGATCTTTTATGAGTAGAGGAAGAGAGTCGAAACCACACATTGGGCTTTATGGCAAACGAAATAACGGAAAAAGTTCTCTGGTAAATATGATGGTAGGACAGCAAGTAGCCATTGTATCTGAGATAGCTGGAACAACTACCGACCCAGTAAAAAAATCGCTAGAGATTTTAAATTTTGGCCCCGTAATATTGATTGATACTGCTGGTATCGATGATGTTGGTGATTTGGGTAAACAACGCATTGCCAAAACACATGATTCTATTCGCCAGATCGATTTGGCCATTCTACTTGTGGCTAACAATACCTGGAATAGTTTTGAGGAGAACCTTGTGGCAGAGTTTAAACGTTTCGATGTTCCCTACATTATTGTTCACAGCAAGCATGATATTTGCCCCATTAAGCCCGAGTTTAGGCAAATGCTTGAAAAGCATAATGAGCAGCCTACAGTTATTGAAGTATCGGCAAAAACAGGTTTTGGTTTTAATGCGCTGGTTGAGGCTATTCACAAAACAATCCCCGAGGTATCATGGCAAAAACCCACCTTGC
>CAZTFJ010000254.1:0-4733 GCA_964612255.1 uncultured Rikenellaceae bacterium
GCTACGCTTCGCTCCGGTTGTCATTAGCAATTCTTTTTCTAATGACCACCATTAGTTCACAGAACTCCTAATGACTAATCTGGGTTAAAAATATTCAAATTCAATTCTTCTTTTTTAAAATAGATTCCAGCTCAGGAGTTCGAGTCATCCAAAAGATTAACGTTTCGCCAAACTCTATATCGCCAACTTTTTGCTCAACCACAATGGGCACCACGTTATCGAACGATTGCCAACGCTGAGCCTCCTCCTGACTATTTGCCTGTGCTCCGGAAAGCATATACATGGTTCGTTGAATTGTATCGAGAGTTGTTATATAGCGTGGATAAAACGAATAGCTGGTTTGCTCTGTGGTAGCGCAATTGCCAGCATACTTCTTGTCAACAATAGTAAGATTTAAGCTCCCCACACCTTATTGTTGTAGAATATAGCAGTATCGGCAACTACTATACCGAGGTCTTTTAGCTGATTTTGTGACAAATGCCAAAGCCTTCCGGAAAAATCTTCCTGAGTTTCAGGTTCATCTTTCTTTGCAGCGTTACATCCGCAAAGCGAAACTATTAATACAGCTACAACAATCTGCCACAACTTCATTCCTCTGATTTTATGCTACTTAACTATGCAGAAGTAAATTTCTGCGAAGCGAATCGAGCACGTTATCCTCAATTCGTCGCTCAATATTTTCGGTAGGAACCTTTTCGAACTTTTCGCCCACAATGTGCTCGTAAAGCTCAATGTATCGCTCGCTGATACTATTTACAATATCATCTGTCATCTCGGGTACCTGCTGACCGGGGTTACCCATAAAACCATGCTCCATTAGCCACTCGCGGACAAACTCTTTTGAAAGCTGACGTTGAGGTTCACCTTTATCGAAACGCTCCTGGTAACCATCTAAATAGAAATAGCGCGACGAATCGGGAGTATGTACCTCATCGATAAGGTAAATTTGTCCATCCTTTTTGCCAAACTCGTACTTAGTATCAACAAGGATAAGACCCCGCTCGTTAGCCATTTTTTGTCCATGCTCAAAGAGTTTAAGCGTATACTCCTCAAGTTTTAAGTAATCCTCTTCGGATACTAATCCCTGAGCAAGAATTTCTTCGCGCGAAATGTTCTCGTCATGAGCCCCCTGCTCTGCCTTGGTTGTTGGCGTTATAATTGGTGTTGGGAATGCTTCATGCTCGCGCATACCATCTGGAATAGGCACACCGCAAATTTCTCGAGCACCCTTTTTGTACTCACGCCATGAGCTACCGGTAAGGTATCCACGAATTATCATCTCAACAGGAAAGGGCTCGCACCTATGGCCAATGGTAACCATTGGGTCGGGCGTATCAATTTTCCAGTTTGGAACAATATGGCTGGTAGCATCAAGAAACCTAGACGCAATTTGATTTAGTACTTGTCCTTTAAAAGGTATTCCTTTGGGAAGCACCACATCGAAAGCCGAAATTCTATCGGAAACCAACATAACCAGCACATCCGAAGCCAATGTATAAACATCGCGAACCTTGCCATGATAAACATCGGTTTGTTCAGGAAATTTAAAGTTTGATTTTACAACTGCCTTGTTCATAGCTAATTATTTATTTTTGATTACTATTCTCTTCAGTCTTTTTCGATAGCTTATCGAATGCATGCACAATATACTTAACCAGCTTATGCCTAATAATATCTCTGGAATCGAAATATATTATTGATAAGCCCGGAATATTCTGCAGCAACTTTAGGGTTGGGGTTAAGCCCGAGTCCTCTTTGCGAGGCAAATCTATTTGGGTAATATCGCCCGTTACAATAAACTTTGCATTGTTGCCCATACGAGTAAGGAACATTTTCATTTGACTCATGCTGGTGTTCTGCGCCTCATCGAGAATAACAAAGGCATTATCGAGAGTACGTCCTCGCATGTATGCAAGCGGAGCTATTTGCACTATACCCTCCTCCATGTAGTCGTTTAGCTTACGTGCTGGAATCATATCGTTAAGCGCATCGTAAAGGGGTTGTAGGTATGGATCGAGTTTTTCTTTTAAATCGCCAGGCAAAAATCCTAAGCGCTCGCCAGCCTCTACAGCGGGTCGGGTTAAAATAATTCGCTTCACCTCCTTATTCTTCAAAGCCCTTACAGCTAAAGCAATGGCAGTATAAGTTTTACCAGAACCAGCAGGGCCAATGGCAAAAAGCAAATCGTTATCGCGATAATTCTCAACCAGCATCCGCTGGTTCACCGTTTTGGCCTTAATTATTCTGCCGTTGTTACCGTAAACCAAGGCATCGCCAAAATCCTCTTCGACTTTTGAGATTGAGTCGTCGGTTTCATGCAAAAAGTCTTTAACATTATCCTCGGTCAGCCGGTTATACCTTCTAAAAAAATCAATCATTTGGTTGATTTTTTCTTCAAGCACTAAAATCTCCTTCTCCTCCCCCAACACCTTAATCTCATCGCCTCGGGCAATGAGTTTCAACTTTGGGAAATGGGATGTAATAAGGTTAAAGTTGGCGTTATTCACACCGTATAAGGCAAGGGGATCAATCCCTTCAATTAGAATAAGTCGTTCGTTCATTAAGCGCTACTGCAAATAATAAAATCAATATACCTTTACAAAGGTAGTAAAATTCTTACAGATACTTAGCTAAACAAACGTATAGAGTAAATGTTAACCTTGGAGATATAACAAACATTTTATCCTTATTAATTTTAATAATTCTCATCAGTTTGTTAAACAAATTATAACTTTATACTTTGATTGTAAGTAACCAATAAACCAAAAGATAGATCATATGAAGACAATAAAATTATTATCGCTAACCATTTTAATATTTGCAATGGCCAATAGCGTTTTAGCTCAGGTTACTGAGCCTGAAGCTACGCTAAAAGAACAAACAACCGATACCATACAAGGGTGGAAAACAGGAGGTGTTGCAGGCTTTAACTTGGCCCAAACGGCTCTGGTAAATTGGGCTGCTGGTGGAGAAAAATCGTTTGCTATTAATGGCATTTTTAGCCTATTTGCCAATTACAACAAAGACAATACTACTTGGGATAATTCGCTTGACCTAGGCTATGGCTTGCTTAACCAAGGCGACGATGACGAGTTTAAAAAGACCGACGATAAGATTGACTTTTTATCAAAATATGGACGTAAGGCATATAAAAACTTGTATTATGCCGGTCTTTTTAACTTTAAATCACAGATGACAGCGGGTTTCAACTACAAAGCAGATGGAACTAAAGATAGGATTTCTGATGCATTTGCTCCCGCCTACATTATAACGGCAATAGGTATGGATTACAAACCATCAAAATACCTTAGCATTTTTGCTGCCCCTATTACGGGTAAAATGACTTTTGTGCTAGATGAAGTATTGTCGCAAGCAGGTGCTTTCGGGGTTGACCCAGGCAGCAAAAGCCTTAGCGAATTTGGTGGTTACGCACGCTTTATCTTTACAAAAAACGATTTTAAAAGCGAGATATTAAAGAATATTTCAATAACTTCAAAGCTAGACCTTTTCTCTAATTACCTAGAGAACCCTCAGAATATTGTAGTTAACTGGGAAAACCTTATAACTTTAAAGATCAACAAATTTTTTAACGTAAACTTTAACACTCACCTTATTTACGACGATAAAATTCTTATTGCCAACGATGATGGTGAAGTTGCTCCAAGAGTGCAGTTCAAAGAGATTCTTGGGTTAGGTATTTCATTCAAATTTTAATTGGATACTACAAAAAAAGCCTGCGATTTTTTTCGCAGGCTTTTTTATTATAATTGTACATTTTAGAACTTGTACTCATTCTCCTCTATAAGCTTATCGGCAATAACTCGACGGGCTTTCATTACGTTAACCCCATCAACACAAGTTAAAGTATTAACAGCCTTAAGCAGCTTTGCAGCTTCATCGGAATTCTCGATGCTTGAGTTTACGGCATCGTTAGCGTTTTTGCGAAGAAGCGTAGCTGCATCGTAAACAATAACATCAAGCATATTGCGGTAAACCTCGTTGGTACCTTTAAGGCTCTCTAGCTTCTCAATTCTAAGCGCCATCGATTCTACCTCGTATAGCTCCATAATCATATTTGCTAGGTTGTTAACAACCTCTTGCTCCTGCATAAATTTACGTCCCAATGCTTGAGTTGTGCTCTGGATGGTAAGCATAATTGCCTTTTTGTAGTTGCTGATATAACGACGCTTTTGCTCAAAGTAGCTCTCGCCATCTTTTGCGCCATCGGTAATAGCATCGAGGTTTTTGTGAAGTTCCTCTGCCATTTCATACAGATTGTACTCGCCTTTCTTAGCGTATTTAGTAGCAGCCTCAACAACTAACAAACGGTTAATCTCGTTACTTCCCTCAAAAATTCTATTGATTCGTGAGTCGCGGTAACCACGGTCAATATTCATCTCGGCAGAATATCCCATTCCACCATGAATCTGAACGCCCTCATCAACAACATAATCGAGCATTTCGGAACCCCAAACCTTAAGAATGGCATCCTCAACAGCATAGTGGCTAATACCATCTATAGCAGCACGGCCCTGGTCGCATCCTTCGGATTTAAACTTGTTAATCATCGAATCAACATCCTGGCTAACCCTATAAATTG
Source organism: uncultured Rikenellaceae bacterium (assembly GCA_964612255.1). GTDB lineage: Bacteria > Bacteroidota > Bacteroidia > Bacteroidales > Tenuifilaceae > Perlabentimonas. The sequence continues at coordinate 4,601 of CAZTFJ010000254.1, forward strand.
CCGACTCGTGAGCAAAAGTTTTAATTGCCATTTGGGCTAACTTGTACTTAATGGCTCCAAAGTTTGAAATAAGCGTGTTGAACTGCTTACGCTCATTGGCGTAGCGAACAGCATCGGTGATGGTTTGCTTTGC
>CAZTFJ010000255.1:0-4714 GCA_964612255.1 uncultured Rikenellaceae bacterium
GCTATGACTGGTTACGGTGGTGGTTGCATCGTAGGTTTTATTGCTTGCTGTAAAAGTGTTTAGCGTTAAATCCGCAGGAGTAATATCAGCCTCAGCAGTTGGATCAACTAGATAGTACTTATAAGCATCAGCACCCGATAAAAAGACATTTGCAATGGTAATGCTTTTATTATTACCCACATGCCTATCGGCAAAGGTTGCTTCAGGAGTCCTTACATCAATACTAACGTCGTCACCGCCTGCAACACCGGTCAGACTTCCCCACGAGGAAATGGTTGCTGTAGTATTACCATCGTAAACCTTGTTGCTTGCAACAATACTCGAAAGGGTTACTGGTACTTTGTCAATAACCTCAAGTGAATTTGTTCCTACATTATATGTAATGGTATAGTTGTTAAGGTCAGTGCCAGATTTTGCTACAGCACCACTAACAGTGATATTATAGAATCCTACGGTTGCATCAATTGCAAAGCCAGTACTAGCAACAGTTACAGTTTCAATAGCATCGCCAAAATACATGGTGCTAGTGGTGAACTCGGTACCATCGGGTGTGTATTCAACTCCCTCTACCTTTGTTAATGAACTTGGCGTAATGGTTAAATCGCGTGTGGTTATTGTTAACTGGCCATTTTCGAAAGTAATGCTGGAATTGTGACCGTCATTATCATCGCTCACCGAAACGGTTCCTTGGGTTATGGCATATGGACTACCCGCAACGCTCTCACCAACAACTCGTGAGGGGCTTCCGCTAAGGGCATCGCCTGTAGCTAAAGATCCTGATGTTATGCCACAAGTGAAAGCGGGGTCGTTTGAACCGTAAACCTTGGTTTTATTATCTGCCGTTATTGTTATTGGGCGAGCTGTGATATTTGCATTGGCTGTACCTGTTGTTATCCCAGCCAAGGTATAATTACCTGCATGGGTTCCGCCAATGGCAATATTTGTGAAGTTTACATTCTTGCCAACTCCAACATCCTCATTATCAAATGCAACATCGTAGGTGAAAGTAAGTACATCGCCAGGATATCTATCATCGGAAAAATCATCACCAGATAAAACGTTGGTTGTTCCATCGTACACCTTGTCGCCAGCAACAAAATCGAATAGCATTAGGGTTGCGGGTGTAATATTTGCAGTAGTTGTGGGTGCGTCCGATGTATTAAGCGTGTAGTTGTTTGCATCGTCGCCCGCAAGTTCTGCACTTACAATGCTAACCAGCTTACCAGTAGCAACAGTACTGGTAGCAAACTGAACCACCACATTTGCAAGTTGAACATTATCGGCACCCTCAACACCATCAAGGGTTAAACTATTACCATCTATTGATGCATTTAGCTCCTGATTGTATGTTTTGTTGTGCGCAGTGAACGATCCGCCAATGGTTAGCTCCTTGGGAGTAATTTCAAAATCGTTAGGCACAAAGGTTATGCTGTAGCTTGGATTGGCAAGCGTACCCTGCTCAATGGCATAACTACCAACAGCTTCGCCGGCAACCCTGCTTAGGGCACCGGTAAAATTATCGTCGCCACCAGTTACAGTATATTTAAATGCTGGGTCGGCACTTCCGTACACCTTGCTTTGGCCTGCATTAGCAGTAACCGTAACAGGTATTTTATTGATAGTAACCTCTTTAGTATCGATTGATGAATCGCCACCTGATGTCTCGGTTACTTTTATGATACCCAGGATATCGTTACCCCATTTAACTGTAACGGAGTTATTATCGTCGTCGCCTTGAATAGTTCCACCAACAACCTCCCATTTATAAGTGTGCGTAGCATTTTGTGTTGTAGTGTAAACCTTTTCGTCGGTTGCAAATACTTCAAAATCGCCTTCAATTAGGGGCCAATCCCTAACATTTACGGTATAGCTTACGGTACGTGAACAACCTGTATCTGTATTTGTAACAGTAACCGATACCTCTGCTTCACCTGCAGATGCCCCCCATGTTATTTGGAAATTAGGAGTGTCGGCACCACTAATGGAGCTATAAAGCCCATCAACAGTCCAAGCCCAACTGTAGGTTGCGGGATCGGTCTCGGTAACGGAGTAGGTTGACACGTCTTCAATTCGCACCCTGTCGGGTCCAGAAATAGTTGGATTAGGTGTAGATTTTACGGTAATTACCACATCGCCATTAAGGGCTACCCCTTCCTGATTGTTTCTGTCGAAAACGCTATGCAAGGCTATTGTGTAGTCACCAACGCCATCAATATCGAATAAGCGACCATATTCAAAAAGTATATTTGATGTGGATGATACCAGGGTGATGGTGGTTTGGTTTCCGCCATTTATGGTGTATGTTAAATCCCATGGACCATCGCCTGTGAACTCTACAGCTACCTGTGCTGCATTGCCATCGTCGCAAATGCTTGTGTTAGCACTAACTATTTTTGCTGTGGCTGTTTGGTCGAGACCAATGGTAAATTGCTCTGTGCTTGTTCCATCAAATTCAACCCTTGAGGTTGATTGAATAGTTTGACTAGCAGAATTAACCTGAGTTGGCAATCCTGTCCATTTTGATGTGGAGTTGATATACTGAGCAACCCTTAGCTTTTGGCGACCTAACTCGGTTGTTGGTATCTGGTAGCTATTGCTATCCCAGCGTAAAATCACGTTGGCATTGCTAGCTGTATTGGGCTTAACGATCCAGTACTCGTTATTGCTAACCAGCTGCAAAGGCAACTCTAGATTTTCTCTATTGCTGGGTTGGGAGTTAAAGTACTGAAGGGTCCAGTAGGCAGCCTGGGTGGTTTCAAAAACCCTAGTGCTGGCATATCTGTTACGACTACCAAGCGGAAAGTACGACGACGACCCTGCACCAATATTTTTAGCCAATGGCCCATTGATATACGAGTTTTCACTACCGCCAACAATGGCATTGGCCGAGCTCCAATTGAGAGTTAAGAGGTTGGTTGAAGTGGTACTAATTAACCCTTCGGTAAGATACAGATACCTATCTACTTCTACAGGTGAGGCTAAAGATATTCCTCCAGTTGAACTATTTACCTTAAGGCTATAGAATGTTTCTCCGCCAGTTGAATTTATGGTCGATTCGCCTCCAATGAAAGTAACCATTCCTCGTCCCGCCTTAAAACCACCCGACACATTGCTTAACCAATCTCCTGCAATTGTGATGCTTCTATTGTAGTTGGTATTATCTAAATAACCATCATCAATAGTTAAGTTGCCATTTATGGATAAATTTACAGCAGGAATGTACTTGGTTGTGGCATTGCCCGTAAATGAAATATTCTGATATGTGGTAATTGATGCAGGTAAAGTACCAGTACCATTGTACTGAACAGTACTATTGGGGTTACCCATAAAATTATCGAAATTACCACCGGGGAATATGAAAGAGCCTTCGGTTGTGGAAGTAATCATTATTGTACCATCGCCTGTAACATGTCCCAAGCTATGCTCGCGGGTTTGCCCTACGGCAAGTATTGCTCCACTCTCAATATCAACCGAATAGGCAAATGCGCCATTAGATTCCAGCGTAACGGTATGCCCTGCCTGAATTACCACGGGGTTGCCATCGGGGGTGCAGCTGCACGAAGAACCAGAAGGGGTGGTTGACCAAGTTGAACCGTCAAACCAGTTTCCGTCTTCAACAATGCTATAGAGTATATCTTTATTTGTAAAGTTACTTGCCTCACCAGCAGTATATTCGCCATCGATATAGCTAACAGATGTATGCGTAATCCAGTTATTGCCATCATCAACACTACCGGTATTGGCAACCCACTCGTAATTGAAATACCTGCCAGGCTGATAACTTGATTCAGTGCCCGAAACTTGACTTTGGTTGTAATAATACTTATGGGTAATTGTTGGTGAACCCGCAAAACTACTCGACTGAACATTCCAGTAATACTGCAACTCATCGTTTTGCGGATCTTGAGTTGCTGGATGCCTAACATTTACAGGTTTTACTGTAATGCTGCCAGTGCTTGCTACGCTATACTCCGCCGGAGTATAACTTCCTGCAACGCCTATGGGGAAGATAAAGGAATCGGTTCCATTAAACACCTTGGTAACTCCTTTATCGGATAGAGCCCCGTTGGTAATTATATACTTTGAGTCGGAGAAATTTGATGCAGTTCCAGTTGATGAGAAGGCTACATTATTATCGCCAATATCGAGATAACCATTGGTAAATTCTAAATCGCCATTTATTATGAACGAGATATCGGAAACAACTCCGGCAGCGTTATCAATTTCAATGCTACCAAACTCGGAATCGTTATCGCCATATATAACCTGCTGCTGTGAGGCCTTAAAGCTAACCTTGCCCCCATTGCTAGCAAAGTTGGAGTACATAAACACATTGCCCAACAGCTCCACATCGCTTTGGGCAACCAATGTTCCTTCAGTAAGAGTTAAATCGCCATTAACCCTAGTAACTTGGCTTCCGCTAACTTCAACTTCGTCGGAGAGATCGTTCTTGTCAATCTCAAGGTTTTGGAATTCTATAGGATTAGACCCATTGCTAACTATACCACCCTGTGTAGAACCAAAAAAGCGAGTAACCTGACTGCCCGATCCAACAAATGCCGATGCAGCAGTGCTTGTACTTTGGAACACGCCCCCAATGTTAAGCTGTAAATTGGATGTGTTAAACACCGAAGCTTGCGTGCCATTAATTGATAGGTTGTTATTAATGGTTGCGGGGAATGTTTTAAGCGTTGCCGTTTTGGCATTGGTAGTT
>CAZTFJ010000256.1:0-4687 GCA_964612255.1 uncultured Rikenellaceae bacterium
AGGCATCAAAGCGGACAACCATAAAAAGTTTATCTGTATGTTAAACCAGTAATCGTTTTTTGTATAGATATATAGCAGTAGATGAATTGTTTAAAGTTTTAAACAATAGCATATATCCCATAAATTGTAGTAGTAGCATAATTTACAAATAGATACATCTATGAAAAAAGTTGGAAAAACCTCATCACCCATAGTCGAAACATCAAAAACTGACGAGCAAATTGTTATTGGAATTGGAGCGTCGGCTGGAGGCCTAGAGGCTCTTCAGGATTTTTTTAGCGTTATGCCAGTCGATACATCCCTATCGTTTGTGGTTATTCAGCATCTATCGCCCGACTACAAAAGCCTTATGGATGAGCTGCTGGCTCGCCACACATCAATCCCAATTCAGGTAGCCACCGATGGAATGCCCATTAAGCCCAACAATATTTACCTAATACCACCCCGTAAAAATATTTCCATATTCCATGAAAAACTTTACCTAGAAGATCAGGGGGCTAAAAAAGGGCTAAATCTACCCATCGATATCTTTTTTCGATCTCTGGCTGCCGAGAAGGGCAAGCATGCCATTGGCATTATTCTTTCCGGAACTGGCAGTGATGGAACTTTAGGTACGCGAGCCATTAAAGAAGCTGGTGGGATGATTATGGTACAAGACGAGCTAACTGCCAAATTCGATGGGATGCCCCGGAGCTCCATTGCCACGGGGTTGGTCGATTACATTTTGCACCCATCTAAAATGCCCGAAGCATTGCTAAACTATGTTGAGCATCCATTCATTCGTAAATCGCAGGGCAAAGAGAATATTTTGGGTAAAGATTTAGACACGCTCACCAAGATTACGCTGATTTTAAGAGACTACTGCGGAATAGATTTTTCTTACTACAAGGAGAACACCATTATTCGTAGGCTCGAGCGGAGGGTGAGTATTAATCGGTTCAACACTTTAGAGGAATATTTGGTCTTTTTGTCGGAGTCGGACAAGGAGAAGGATATCCTATATCGCGAGATGCTCATTGGGGTTACACGCTTTTTTCGCGATACCGAGGCATTTAATAGCTTAACCCAAAAAGTATTGTCGCAGATACAGTACAACTCACAGGTTGGGGTTAGGGTTTGGTCTGTGGGCTGCTCAACAGGCGAGGAGGTGTACACCTTGGCTATGCTTTTTATGGAGTATATGAGCAAGAATAAGATTGAGTGCGACATTAAAATTTTTGCCACCGATATCGACCGTCAATCGCTCGATGTGGCTGGACAAGGGTTTTACCCCGATAGCATTGTTTCCGATATTGATCCGGCACTACTTGCCAAATATTTTACCCGTAAGGAGAATGGGTACCAGGTGAATGAGAATGTTCGCAAAATTGTTGTTTTTGCTACCCATAACTTGTTAAAAGATCCTCCTTTTTCAAAACTCGATCTTATTGTTTGTCGCAACCTGTTTATCTACTTTAAACCCGAAATGCAGCAGCGAATTTTGGCCATGTTTTACTATGCCCTAAAGCCATCGGCCTATCTGTTTATGGGGAGTAGCGAGAGCATTGGCGAGATGAGCGAAGCCTTTGAGGCCATAGATAGCAAGTGGAAAATGTACAGGGGCCGAGAGGGGTATAAATCGCCAATTATTAGGGATATGCCCCTTCCCCGGTCACATTCCAGCGAGGCAGAAAGCCAGTTCGTATTACGATCGCCCATACGCCCCAACCCAAAAATTGATAAACTTCTTGATAGCGCCCTGGCTTCGTTCATGCCCCCTTCGTTTATTGTTGACGAGAACGATAATATTGTGCATGTTGTGAACGACATTAATCCCTATATTGAGTTGCAATCGGGCAGGTTTTCACAAAATCTTTTGAATATACTAAAAAGCGAACTCTCACTATTTGTTAACAATATCCTCCGCAAGGTAAAAAAGGATAAGAAAGATATTGTTTTCGAAAATATTTCGGGAGTTAAGGGGCTCGAGGGGAACTCTGTAAGAATTGAGGGGCGAGCCATTTCAATTGATAGGAGTAGTTACTACATAGTTAGCTTTACACACAACGAGCAGAAATTATCCAAAAGAAAAACAAAAACCTCTACCGTTGATGTTGAACTTGAGGTAACCAGTAGGGTTGTTGAGTTGGAAAAGGAGCTGCAAACATCGCGAGAAAACTTACAGGCCACTGTTGAGGAGCTGGAAACATCAAACGAGGAATTGCAGAGCAGCAACGAGGAGCTAATTGCCTCAAACGAGGAGCTGCAGAGTACCAACGAGGAGCTGCAGTCGGTAAACGAGGAGCTGTTTACTGTAAACTCCGAGTACCAGAGCAAGATTGAGGAGCTAACCAATTTAACCAACGACCTCGATAACTTGCTAAAAAATACTGAGGTAGGTGCACTTTACCTCGACCGAAACCTTTGCATTCGCAAGATAACCCCGGTGGTATCAAAAATAACCAATGTAATGCCATCCGATATTGGCCGACCCATATCGCATATATCTGTTATGCCAAATTACAAGGAATTGGCTGACGATGTGAATAGCGTTGTGGATAGCCTGCAAAGTATCGATAAGGAGATACAGGGTACTCAAGGCAAAATTTGGTTAGCTCGTTTGCGCCCATACCGTACCGACTACAACGCGGTGGAGGGTGTTATGATAACTTTTGTTGATATTACCAAGTTAAAATTGGCTGAAAAAGAACTCCGGCATAGCAAGGAGAGGTACCGACAGCTGGTAGAGACTACATATGCCATAGCATGGGAGTATAATGTTATTAATGATAAATGGACCTATATAGCCCCGCAGGTTGAGAAGATAATGGGTTATAAACCCAACGATTGGACCGACCTTAAATTTTGGAGGGGCAATGTGCATCCCGATGATAGGGAGAGGGCGTCGCTTAATTGTTTTGAGTGCATTCAAAATGGTGATGACCATACTTTTGAGTATAGGTTTAGAGCAAAGCAAGGAAATTACCTTTGGGTTCGCGATGTGGTGAGCATAGAGATGAAAGATAATTTGCCACATATTGCTAGGGGGTTGATGTTTGACATTAGTGATCATAAGGAGACTGAACAGAAACTTACCCTTAGTAACGATATATTTAACTATTCAATCGATATGCTGGCAATATCGGGGTTCGATGGGTATTACAAAACCCTAAACCCTGCCTGGGAAAAAACGCTGGGTTGGAGCACCGAGGAGCTTATGGCAAAGCCATGGGTTGAGTTTGTTCACCCCGACGATAGGGATAAAACCCTTACTGTTAAAGCCGAACTGGTTAATGGGCAAGAGATTTTTCAGTTCGAGAACCGATATATATGTAAGGATGGCACGGTAAAATGGCTGTCATGGCGTTCGTTCCCCTACTCCGAGAATAGAGTAATATTTGCAGTGGCTCGAGATGTTACCCTTTTAAAGCAAACCCAAAGGGAGCTGGAGCATAGCCGCGAACTTTTGCAGAAAACTCTCGATAATAGCCCGTTGGCCAAAACACTACTCGACGCTGAGGGGCAAATAATTTATGCCAATAAACCCGCCGAGGAGGTTTTTGGAATAACCAAAAAGGATGTAGAAAAAAGATGTTACGACGCTACCTCTTGGGAAATAACTGGGCTCGACAATAAGCCAATTCCATCGGATAGTTTACCCTTTGCCATAATTAAAAAAACTGGCAAAAAGGTAAAGGACTTTCGCCATTACATAGAGGTTCCTGGCAAGCATAAAGTGCTATTGTCAATATTCGGGTCGCCAGTGTTTACCCCCGATGGACAGTTCGATGGCGCCGTGTTTAGCATAGGGGTGGTAGAAAAGTAATTGACTAGAATAACCCTTTCAGGTTTTTAAAACCTGAAAGGGTTGGAGAAAGAAGGACGAAAAGGCGTCTATGAGGAATGTATCATAGGCAGTGACAACATGTTGATAGTCGCTAACATTAATATCCCGTACCTGTCTGCCTGGCCTAGGTCAACTGGTGACAGGCAGGCCTAGCGGAACAATAAATCAGCAAAGTGAACCAGTTGTCTTTGTCCCGTAGGGACAATATATCGGTAGCAAGAAATATTCTGAGCATCGTTTTTGTCCCGTAGGGACAAAACATTGGTAGCAATAAACGATTAACACAACCGGTTTGTCCCGTAGGGACAGTATATTGAACAAACATTTATAAAAGAAAATTATGGCAAACACATATACCCAAATTCATATACAAGCAGTTTTCGCAGTTAAAAACCGTGATTGCATAATTATGCCCAGCTGGAAGGATGAACTTTACAAGTACATCACAGGAATTGTGCAACAAAACAAACATAAAATCCTATCTATTAATGGAATGCCCGATCATATACACATTCTTTTTGGTTTTAGACCCACCCAATCGCTATCCGACCTTATGCAAGATATTAAGGGTGATTCATCAAAATGGATTAATGAGAAGGGGTTTGTAAAAGGTAAGTTCTCTTGGCAGGAGGGTTACGGGGCTTTCTCATATAGCAAATCAGAAATACATAGGGTTATTAATTACATCGAAAGACAAGAGTCGCATCACAAGAAGACCACATTTATTGAGGAGTATCTTGAGTTTTTAAAGGAATTTGAAGTAGATTTTGATAATCGATATATTTTCAAACCGGTTCTTTACTGATTATCCCGTACCTGTCTGCCTGGCCTAGGTCAACTGGTGACAGGCAGGCCTAGCGG
>CAZTFJ010000257.1:0-4664 GCA_964612255.1 uncultured Rikenellaceae bacterium
AGGATCAAATTATTAACCTTAAAATGCCTCGAAAGGCCAACTTTGGCTACAATGTTTTTAAGAATAAAGTTCTTAACATTCCTTCGGTTAAGGGGATATCCCAGTCGAACTCTACCATGGGGAATATTGGCTGGCAAGAGAGTTACAAGGATGATTTTGGCGACTCCTATAATTACTCCTATATACCTGTTTATCCCGATTTTATTGATGTAATGGGGCTTGAGATCATAAAAGGTCGCAATTTCGATTGGGATAGACCTGCGGATATGCGCGATAAAACCATAATAAATGAAACTATGGCTACTCAGCTGGGGATTGACAGCTTGGCTGGAGTAAAGCTTACAGGTGGATTTTATGAGACAGAGATAATTGGTATTGTAAAGGATTTTCATTTTAACTCGTTGCATTCTGGAATTGGCCCATTAGGATTACACTTTAGGGGTAGAGACTACAATACATATAATATTAAAGTTGATACCGATTTTTTGAACGAAACTCTATCTAAGCTCAAAACAGTTTGGGCAGAGTACTCTATTGATGAACCATTTGAGTATACCTTTTTAAACGAGTCGTTTGAGCAAACCTATCGTAGTGAGAAGCGAATGGGCCAAATGTTTGGTTACTTTGCATTGATTGCCATTTTTATAGGATGTATGGGTCTTTTTGGTCTCTCGGCTTTTATGTTGCAGGCTAGGGTAAAAGAAATGGGGATTCGCAAAGTACTTGGGGCATCTGTTTTTAAAATAATTAGTTTATTGGGGCGCGAGTTTGCAGTTCTGGTTGTGATTTCAAATGCCATTGCATGGCCAGTAGCTTATTACGCTATGCACAGTTGGCTTCAAGGTTTTCCTTATCGTACGTCCATTGGGTTAGTGTTTTTTGTGCTAGCTCTGGCTATTAGCTTATTAGTTGCATTTGCTACAGTAGCATACCACGCATGGAAAACGGCAAAATCGAACCCCATCGATGCTTTAAAGTATGAATAAAACTTAATCATTAAAAGATATAATATAAAATTGAACCACTAAAACCTGTCAGTTATGTTAAAAAATTACTTTTTGGTAGCATTTCGATCGCTAAAACGGAATATAGGGTTTTCTCTTATCAATATTATTGGTTTAGCCACAGGGATGGCCGCCACTATCCTAATACTTTTTTGGGTAACCGATGAGGTGAATTTTGATAGATTTCATAAAAATATCAATGAGATATACCGTGTTTACGAGCATCAGGAATACTCCGGAACCGATGACCTATTAGTCTACAATACTCCAGCACCACTTGCCAGTGAATTGCGCCAAAAATTTCCAAACATAAAGCTAGTGGCTCGCTTTACCCCAGTATGGACAAGGGTAGAACTTTCGCGGGAAGAACAGGTTTGGTTTGATGGCGAAGGTTATTTTGCCGATAAGGATGCTTTGGAAATCTTTACCTTTCCATTTGTTTATGGATCGCCATCCGAAGCCCTAAATCATCCAAACTCAATTGTGCTAACCCTTGAAAGTGCCAAAAAATATTTTGGCAATGAAAATCCTATAGGGCAAAGTATTACAATGAACAAAAATGTGGAGTATAATGTAACAGGTGTTATAGATAGACCTAAGAATACTCATCTTCAATTTAGCTATATTATACCATTTGAAGGTAATATTGAACGCTTGTGGCAGGGTATAAACATTGACTGGGCTAGCAATAGTTTTTTTACCTATATGCAAATTGACAAAAGCCAAGATTACAAAGAGGTTGAGAGTCAGATTTCGAACCTAGTTGCTGAAAATGGTCAGGAGAATGTAACGCTTTACCTTGAGCCCCTAACTAGGTCATATCTCTACAATATATGGGGAACAGGCTCAATAACAAATGTTAGAATATTTTCGGTAATTGCCATACTTGTATTGCTTATTGCCTGTATTAACTTTATGAATCTTACTACAGCAAGGTCGGCACAAAGGGCAAAAGAGGTTGGTTTGCGAAAAGTGTCGGGGGGGAATAAGCTGCAGCTTGTTAGCCAATTTTTAGGAGAGTCGGTTTTGCTTACCACTGTATCGCTAGTGGTTGCTGTTATTCTTGTGATTTTACTTATCCCAGGCTTTAACGATATATCGGGCAAAGCAATATCTTTTGCTTCACTTTCATGGCCAATGGTTGGGGGTATTTTGGTGGTTGCATTAATTACAGGAATACTATCGGGTAGTTACCCCGCGTTTTTTCTATCGTCGTTCATCCCCATTAAGGTGCTAAAAGGTGAGCTGAGTAAGGGTTCAAAATCATTTAGAACCATTCTTGTTGTTTTTCAATTTACGCTTTCTGTAGCATTAATTATATCAACAATAGTAGTTAGTCGCCAGCTTGATTATATGATGAATAAAAACCTCGGTTTTCAGAAGGATAATATTGTATGCATTGGTTTTAGCGAAGGGGGAAGAGAGAAATACGATCTGATTAAGGGAGAGCTAATCAAGTTGCCAGGTGTTGAGGCTGTTACATGCTCAAATGCTTTGCCTAATATGATTGGTAGTAGCACATCAACTGTATCGTGGGAAGGTAAAGATCCTGAAGAAACAGCTCTATTTACAAATATTATTGTGCATTACGATTTTATTGATGTTTTTGGAATGAATATGATTGAGGGTAGGGCATGGGATACCAAGTTTGCATCGGATTCTATGGCATTAATTATTAATGAGGAGGCTGTAAAAGTTATGGGGTTTGATAATCCAGTAGGACAGAACGTTAATTTATGGGGTTATGATTTTAAAGTTATTGGCGTTGTTGAAAATTTTAACTTCCAAAGTCTTAAGAATAAAGTTGAGCCCTTAATTATGTTTTTAACCGCCCCTATGCAAAATCTGGTAAGCATTAGATTAAATCCAGAGAATATTGTTACCACAATGGAAAGTATAGAAAAAGTTTGGAAAGATGTTTACTCAACCGATATGTTTGCCTCCATGTTTTTCGACCAACAATTTGATAAAATGTATAGAGCCGAAATGAGAATGGTAAAACTATTTTCCTACTTCAGCTTTTTAGCCATTCTTATATCCTGTCTGGGGTTATTTGGTCTTGCCACATTTATGGCAGAGCAACGATTTAGAGAAATTGGTATCAGAAAAACGTTAGGTGCATCAGAATTTCGGATTATTTCAATTATGGTATGGTATTTTCTGAAATGGTTGCTAGTTGCCAATGCTGTTGGTTGGGTATTGGCCTTTTATGCTATGGAATATTGGCTCGGTAATTATGCCTACAGAATTGGAATTAAGCCTTCGTTTTTCTTAATAGCCGGTGGTTTAAGCGTTATTGTTGCCATTCTCACAGTTTCCTATCAGGCTTGGAAAGCCTCTAGGGCTAACCCTGTGCTGGCACTTAAATACGAGTAGCAACAGATTGTTAAAAATTAAAGGGGTAGTCAATGTCTTTGACAACCCCTTTTTTTATCCTACATATATACAAATACATTCAACATTATAGATTATGGGGAATTTTGTTGATATGATTGCCAATGGCTGATTTAAAATCAGAAAACAAATCTGAACGAGACGCTATTAAGCCCAAGAGCCATTGACTGTAAAGGAATATTAAAGTTTGATGAGTTATTTAGCTGTACAAAATACATAGCTAAATCGAAAGTAAAGAGAAATGATGCCTGAAGTAATATCGACTGGCCATAACCTTTAAGTAAATCAGAATATTTCTGGTTTTTTTGTGATGCCTTAAGCATATACCATCCTCCAGCAGCATAAACAACATCTAGTCCTGCATTTATTAAGTATAAATTCATTGTTTGGTTGTGCTTACTTAGCATCTGCTCTGGAGTAAATGCTGTAAAATCTGTGTTAAAGTGCTGAAAAATAGCAAACCCAGCAATGCCTGCATTCACAACATTCCACATCACGTTCATTTGACCAAAATACTTACGGTGATCGCTATGCTTTGCCCACTCGTAACCACCATAAGCAAAATTTGCCAAGGCCCAACTACCTAGTATAAGCATACCTTTTTGGTTAGTGCTATTGCTTATTGTAAATGCATTGCTACTGTCCTGCGATAGTATCGTGCTCGAGTAAAAAAGAGCGATAGTTAGTAGTGCTAATTTCCATTTCATTCTTATTTCGCTTTATTAAATAACAGTGAATTGTGGCTAATGTTTGACTAGCATAACTATTTGCCCAATATTATTAAAAAGCAATTTCAAGTAGTTTTAGCCTCATCAAAGTGTCACACGTTCTTATTCCGAAGATTTACGCTACTGGTAGATTCTCGTAACTAGAACTATTACCCCAGCGGTGGGGCCATGTTGTCGGGCGAGCTGATGAGCTTGAGAATGGAGCGATCCTTCAGGTGTTTTAGCCGTTTTTCTTCAATGATGGCCTCGCGCTTGGTCTTGTGCTGCTTTAGGTACATGAGCGCCCATGGGCCTTTGCCCCTGGTGTATCGGCTCATGTCGTTGTTGTGCTCCCACAGCCTTTGCTCAGGATTTTGGGTGATGCCCTTGTAAAAAATGTCGAGGCTTTGGCTCCAGATGATGTAGGTGTAGTACATAGGAGTGGGTGTAAATGAAAAAAGCCTCTAAGAGAGGCTTTGATTTTGTTGGCGGTCTCGTCAACCCCAGTTGACGAGAGACTCGAACTCGTCTCGTCAACCTTAGTTGACGAGATGACAGG
>CAZTFJ010000258.1:0-4647 GCA_964612255.1 uncultured Rikenellaceae bacterium
CGAATATGATAGTTGTGAGCCACCCATTTATTTTTGGTAGTGTCCCATTTTACGTAATCGCTAATTAGTTTCGACTTAAGCTCTCCGTCAATTATGTGCTCCATTGAGAATCGTTGGCCAATATCGCTATGGGTATTGTACGACTGCATGTAAACGAAAATACCCGGCCGCACCTGGCGGTGAATATCTCTATCGGTATTTCTATACCGGCGTTTAACGTAAGTATTCTCAAAATCGAGCCTAACCTGATTTGCCGGTGGAATAATAAAGCTCGATAGCACGAACGAGAAGGCGGCAATAATAGTTGCCGAAATAAAGTACGGAAACATCATTCTACGGAACGATACCCCGCTGCTTAGAATGGCAATAATCTCTGTGCTATAAGCCATTTTTGATGTAAAAAATATTACGGCAATAAACGTGAATAGCGAGCTGAAAAGGTTGGCAAAGTATGGAATAAAATTAAGGTAGTAGTCAAAAACAATGGCTTTAAGTGGTGCCCCTTTCGACACAAAATCGTCCATCTTCTCGGCCAAATCAAAAATTACAGCAATGCCCATAATAAGGACAATAGCATAAAAATAGGTGCCAATGAATTTTCGGATAATGTAGATATCGAGTATCTTAAAGCCTAGCTTTCTCATAATCTTACTGGGAGTTTTTTTACCAAAGCTTCTTTCCAGGTTTTAAATGTTCCGTTGTCAATTTTATTACGCGCTTCGCCAACTAGCCAAAGGTAAAAACCTAGGTTGTGCAGGCTTGCAATCTGGGGGCCAAGCATTTCGTTGGCAACAAACAGGTGCCTAAGGTAGGCTCGGCTGTATCGCTTGTCAATAAATGTTAGGCCGTTAGGGTCGATAGGGCTAAAATCGTTGGCCCATTTTTTATTTTTAATGTTGATAATGCCCTCGCTGGTAAACAGCATACCGTTTCGCCCGTTTCGTGTAGGCATCACACAGTCAAACATATCAACACCTCTATCAATGGCCTCTAAAATATTATCGGGTGTGCCAACTCCCATTAGGTAACGGGGTTTTTCTACTGGTAGTATTTCGTTCACCACCTCAATCATTTCGTACATTACGTCGGCAGGTTCACCAACCGAAAGCCCACCAATGGCATAGCCCTCCCTATCTTTTTGAGCAATAAATTCGGCTGCTCGGCGGCGTAAATCGGGGTAAACACAACCCTGAACTATGGGGAAAAGCGTTTGGGAGTAACCATATAAAGGCGATGTTTCATCAAATCGGTTAATGCACCTGTCGAGCCAATTCTCGGTAAGTTGCAGCGATTTTTTTGCATACTCGTAGGTGGCATCGCCCGGGGGGCACTCGTCGAATGCCATGATGATATCGGCACCAATTACCCGCTGTATATCCATTACGTTCTCGGGAGAGAAGAAATGCTTGGAACCATCGATATGCGATCGGAAGTGGGCTCCCTCAGGTTTTAGCTTCCGGTTTGCTGCAAGCGAAAATACCTGATAGCCACCACTGTCGGTAAGTATGGGCCTGTCCCACGAAATGAATTTGTGCAATCCCCCAGCACCTTTTAATATCTCTAAACCTGGCCTAAGGTACAAGTGGTATGTGTTACCAAGTATAATTTTAGCATCAACATCGTTTTCCAAATCCCGATGGTTTACCCCTTTAACGCTGCCCACTGTGCCCACGGGCATAAAAATGGGGGTGGGAATAGTTCCGTGGTCGGTAGTTATTACGCCGGTGCGAGCTTTACTGTTGGGTGCAAAGGAGTTAACGTTGAATTGCATTGTTTAATTTTAATCATTTACAGCCCGCAAAGATAGCAGAAATAGTTGTATTTTTTTTGATGTTGATTTTTACCTTGCCAAAACCAAAAATGTTTAATAAAATTGCCACTGAATTTAATGCCACCTGATGTGAACGATTTTATCTCAGAGTTAACAACTTACGAGTTAGTACTTTTTTCGATTTTAGTTTTTGCTATCCTAATTCAGCTCTTTTACTATCTGGTAATATATTTGAGGGTGGTATTACGTAGTAAGGAAAACGTTACTGTTGTTGAGCAAGACCTTCCTCCAGTTTCGGTTGTGATTTGCGCACGTAACGAGGAGAAAAATCTAGAAGAGTTTTTGCCCCTGATTCTTACCCAAGAGTATCCAAAGTTTGAGGTAGTTGTGGTTAACGATTGCTCCGAAGACGATACCGATATGGTGCTAAAGCGGTTATCGGAAAAATATCAGCATTTAAAAATTACCACAATAAAACCCGACCCGAAGTTTAGCCATGGGAAAAAGCTGGCCCTTACAATAGGTATTAAGGCAACATCGTATGAGTGGTTGTTGCTAACCGATGCCGATTGCAAGCCTAGTAGCAGATATTGGATTCGTGAGATGGCCAAGAACTTTCAATCGCCCAACCAAGTTGTACTCGGATATGGTGGCTACATTGATGCGAAAGGGTTGTTAAACAAACTTATTAGGTTCGATACCTTTCAGATAGCGATGCAATACTTGGGGTTTGCCAAGTTGGGAAAACCTTACATGGGGGTTGGCCGAAACCTAGCATATAAAAAGGAAATCTTTTTTAAGAACAAGGGATTTGCCAACCACAACCACTTACTATCTGGCGACGACGATCTTTTTGTGCAGCAGGTTGCCACAAAAGCTAACTGTACGGTTGAGTATGCACACTCAGCTCATACACGCTCGGTGGCTAGCTCTACATTTAAAGCTTGGGTTAGGCAAAAACGACGCCACCTAACTACCTCGCCACAGTATCGAAAAGGAACAAAAGCCTGGTTGGCTTTTGAACCACTAACGCGAATTATGTTTTGGGTAGCAGGTATTCTTTTGCTTTTGAACCAAAACTATATGTTGCTTGTTGGTGGAATGTTGTTTTTTAGGCTAATTGTTGTTGGCGTTATACTAAAATTAGCCATGAATCGTTTGAACGAAAAGAAAATATTTTTACTTTCGTTGGCGTATGATTTGTTCTCTCCGCTTTTCACAGGCTTGTTAATTCTGGCGAATGGCATACAAAAAAGCAGTAAATGGAAATAGGGCAAAACCTTTCTGATAAAGCTAAGCATGACCTTATGCTGGTTGACCTTGCTATTAAGGGCGACCAGAAAGCCTATGCCGAGTTGCTTGAGAGGTATAGAGATGCTATATACTTCATGCTGCTTAAAATGGTGAATAATAGGAGCGATGCTGAGGATTTAACCATAGAGGCATTTGGTAAGGCATTTAAGAGTATCAATCAGTATACGCCCAATTTTGCTTTTAGCACCTGGCTTTTTAAAATTGCCACCAATAACTGTATCGACTTTATCCGTAAGCGCAGAGCAAACATCGTATCAATAGATCAACCTACTGAGGATATTGACGGAATTGCCTCTATTCCTGCCACAAACCTTCAATCGGGTGGGCTCGATCCCGAGGAGAGCTTAATCAAAATTCAGAATATTCAGCTGGTAAAAGAGGTTGTGTCGAAGCTTAAACCCCGCTACCGTAAACTTATCGAGTTGCGTTACTTTAAGGAGTATTCCTACGAGGAAATTTCCGATGAGCTGGAGCTGCCCTTAGGAACAGTAAAAGCCCAACTATTTAGGGCGCGCGAGCTGCTTTTCAATATCCTCTCAAACAGTCCACACAAGCCATAAAAAGTAATGGAAGTTATTCTGAAGTATTTCCCCGAGCTTACCACTCATCAGCGACAGCAATTTGGTATGCTGCAAGAGCTTTATAGCGATTGGAATGCCAAGATTAATGTGGTGTCGCGCAAAGATATTGATAAGCTATACATTCACCATGTGCTTCACTCGCTAGCCATAGCTAGGGTAATTTCTTTTGCCAAGGGAACTCGTGTGCTCGATGTGGGAACCGGAGGAGGTTTTCCGGGTATTCCGCTGGCCATACTTTTCCCAGCGGTTAGCTTTACGCTGGTCGATTCTATTGGTAAAAAGATAACCGTGGTTAACGAGGTGTCAAGCAGCCTGCAGCTAACCAATGTTGTTGCCCAAAAGGCCAGAGCCGAGGAGCTGAAAGAAACCTTCGATTTTGTGGTTACCCGTGCAGTTGCCCCAATGCCCACCATAATGGGGTGGGTTAGGAGTAAGGTTAAGCCCGGCGGTTACAATAACCTTCCCAATGGTGTAATTGCCCTTAAGGGCGGCGATATGCGCGAGGAGCTAGCCCCTTTTGGCAAGCTGGTTAAACGTTGGAAAATTTCCGACATGTTTGAGGAGGAGTACTTTGAGGAGAAAAAGGTGGTGTTTGTACCTAGGTAGATAGCTGCGCACAACAATTTTGAAGAATTAATGAGCATCCATAACATTTTGTTATGGATGTTTTTTTTACTCGTGCGAATACATTCATAGATATATGAATCCACTGGGTTTTGCATTAGATTATAATAACCAATTCGGCTTTAAGCTGCCTAATAGCAATTGTTTTTAAAATACCCTATAGGCTAATTTAAAACTAAGGAAACTGGCACTGACAATGTTATAAACTGTTTTGAGTTTTATTCAATGCCCTGCTGCCGCACGATTTTATCGTGTGGTAACGAAGAGAAGCAGTTGCTTAAATACCACACGATAAAATCGTGCCTTTACTTTGTCTTCACTTTACATTAAAAAAAATTGGAATTATTTTTACCAAGG
>CAZTFJ010000259.1:0-4638 GCA_964612255.1 uncultured Rikenellaceae bacterium
GTGAAAACATTGTACGACACGTTTGGTACAGTGGTGATTACATCCATATCAAACTCGCGGTATAATCTTTCTTGCACTATCTCCATATGGAGTAACCCCAAGAATCCACAGCGAAAGCCGAAGCCAAGTGCAAGCGAACTCTCTGGCTCGTAGGTAAGTGATGCATCGTTAAGTTTAAGCTTATCGAGCGATGCGCGCAGGTCTTCATAATCATCGGCTTCAACAGGATACAGTCCTGCAAAAACCATAGGTTTCACATCCTCAAAACCGGCAATGCCTTTGGCACAAGGGCGATCGACGTGGGTAATTGTATCGCCCACCTTTACCTCCGATGAGTTCTTAATTCCAGAAATAATATAACCCACATCGCCTGCCCCAACCGACTCCTTTGAAACCATTTTAAGTCTAAGAATACCTACCTCGTCGGCATCGTACTGTTGGCCTGTATTGAAAAACTTTACCCTTTGCCCCTTCTTTATGGTTCCATTAAAAATTTTAAAGTATGCAATAATACCTCGGAATGGGTTAAATACGGAGTCGAAAATAAGGGCTTGTAACGGAGCTTCTGGGTCGCCTTTAGGCGCAGGTACGCGCTTTACAATAGCCTCTATAACTTCATCTACCCCTACGCCCGTTTTAGCACTTGTGGCAATAATATCATCCCTGTCGCAACCAATGAGTTCAACAATCTGGTCCTTAACATCATCAACCATTGCAGCATCCATATCAATCTTATTCACCACCGGAATAATTTCCAAGTCATGCTCAATAGCCAAGTATAAGTTTGATATTGTTTGCGCTTGAATGCCCTGCGTTGCATCAACAATAAGCAATGCTCCCTCACACGAGGCAATGGCCCGCGATACTTCGTAAGAAAAGTCAACGTGACCAGGAGTATCAATTAGGTTGAGCTTATACTTTTGCCCCTCATGCTCATAATCCATTTGAATGGCATGACTTTTAATGGTGATGCCCTTCTCACGCTCCAACTCCATACTATCGAGCACCTGCTCCTGCTTTTCCTTGTCGGTAAGCGTATGGGTACTCTCAAGCAGCCTATCGGCCAGGGTACTTTTTCCGTGGTCGATATGGGCAATTATACAAAAGTTACGAATGTTATTCATGCTATTAGCCATTTGGTGCGCAAAGATATTTAAAATAAAAGAATTTGCGAATAGGTTAAAAACCACATGCACAAGAAAAGGGGGCATTGGCCCCCTTCCAAAATGTTTCTAGGTACAATTATAGCTTACGCTTAACCTCTACCTCTTGGAACGATTCAATGCTATCGCCCACTTTTATATCATTAAAATTGTTGATATTCAAACCACACTCAAAGCCATTGTTTACCTCTTTAGCATCGTCTTTAAAGCGCTTAAGAGAACCTAAGTCGCCTGTATAAACAACAATACCATCGCGTATTAGTCGGCATTTTGCATTTCGTAATATTTTACCCTCACGCACAATACATCCTGCAACAGTACCCACTTTGGTGATTTTAAATGTATCAAGCACCTCGGCTGTACCAAGAATCTCTTCCTTAATTTCGGGAGAAAGCATACCTTCCATAGCTGCTTTAACCTCGTTAATGGCATCGTAAATAATTGAGTACATCCTTATATCGATTTCCTCTTTCTCGGCCAAACGGCGTGCACTAAGCGATGGGCGAACCTGGAAACCAATAACAATAGCGTTAGATGCTGCTGCAAGCAGGATGTCAGACTCTGAGATTTGTCCAACCGCCTTATGAATAATATTTACTTGAATTTGTTCTGTTGACAGCTTGATAAGCGAATCGGATAATGCTTCAATAGAACCATCCACATCGCCCTTAAGCACAATGTTTAGCTCTTGGAAGTTACCAATGGCAATCCTTCGGCCAATCTCATCAAGTGTAATATGTTTTTGTGCCCTAAGCCCTTGCATACGTTGTAGCTGTTCACGCTTATTGGCAATCTCTTTGGCCTCCTTGTCGGAATCCATAATGTTAAAGTAATCGCCAGCCAGTGGTGCTCCGTTCAGCCCAACTACCTGAACTGGGGTGGCTGGGCCAGCTTCGGTAATGCGTTTGCCCCTCTCGTTGAACATAGCTTTTACGTGGCCAAAATGGGTACCTGCAATCATAATATCGCCCTGGTTAAGCGTTCCGGCCTCAACCAAAACAGTTGCGGTGTAACCACGACCCTTATCCAACGACGATTCAATGATTGTTCCGATGGCTTTCTTTTTAGGATTGGCCTTTAGGTCGAGTAGCTCCGCCTCAAGCAGAACTTTATCGAGCAGCTTATCAATATTTAGCCCACTCTTGGCAGAAATATCCTGACTTTGGTACTTGCCGCCCCACTCCTCAACCAAGTAGTTCATGCTAGCCAACGATTCCTTAATTTTTTCTGGATTAGCATTTGGCCTATCAATTTTGTTAATGGCAAATACTATGGGAACTCCTGCTGCGCTGGCATGGTTAATGGCCTCAATGGTTTGTGGCATCACGTTATCATCGGCAGCTACTACAATAATAGCCACATCGGTAATGCGCGCTCCACGCGCACGCATAGCAGTAAAGGCCTCGTGACCTGGGGTATCTAGGAAAGTTATCTGTTTACCACCCTCTAGTTCTACCGCATATGCACCAATGTGCTGGGTAATTCCACCAGCCTCACCAGCAATTACGTTGGCATTACGCACAAAGTCGAGTAGCGAAGTTTTTCCATGGTCAACGTGCCCCATTACAGTAACAATTGGAGCACGAGGAACAAGGTCCTCTGGTTTATCCTCTTCGTTACCAATGGCCTCTTGCAAATCGATACTTACAAATTCAACCTCATAGCCAAACTCGTCGGCAACAAGAGCCATAGTCTCAGCATCAAGACGTTGATTTATCGATACCATAAGGCCAAGATTCATACAAACCTCAATAACCTCAGTGGGCGATACGTCCATCATATTGGCCAGCTCGTTGGCCGATACAAACTCGGTTACCTTAAGGATGCTTTTCTCTTTCATCTCACGCTCCATCTCCTCCTGATGGCGAGCGCTTATCATGTCACGCTTTTCGCGACGATATTTAGAACCCTTAGACTTACCTCCCTTACTAGTTAGGCGAGCTAGAGTTTCTTTAATTTGCTTCTGAACATCCTCCTCACTTACCTCGGGGCGTAGCTGTTTTTTCTTTTTCTTTTTGATATTTGCTCCTGATCCTCCTTGAGGATTTTGCTGCTTCGAGGGAGTGCTTGATGCGCCGTTATCGTTAGGTGATACGTTGACTTTTTGGTTATCCTTCTTAATTCGTTTCCTACGCTTTTTCTTTGCCTTAGCGTTATCTGCAGCCGACTGAGCAGCACCAGCAGGCTTCTTTTTGGGTTCCATGTTGGCCAAATCTATCTTGCCCACAACAGTTGGTCCGGTTAACTTTTCAACCTGCGAGCGGTACAACTCGTCCTTTACGGCCTCCTTTTCCTGAGGAACGTCCTCTTTCTTAATCTCTTGCGATTTAGGCTCTTTAGGCTGTTCCGGTTTTGCTGATTTTGTTGGCTTATTTGGCTCTTACGTTTTAGCTTTTTTAGAAACTGGAGTAGGTTTTTCGTCAGCTTTTGGTGCTGCTGGCTTGCTCTCGGGCTTTGAGGGCTTAACCTCTTTTGCCTTTTTATGTTTTTTGGTTGGTTTACGCTTTTGGAGCTCATCCACATTCATCTTACCTAAAACTTTAGGCTGTTCAAGCTTCTGTTTTTCGGTTTCGATATGCTCTACCGCAGGCTTCTGAGGTTTTGCTTCCTCTTTGGGCTGTTCTGGGGTTTCTTCTTTTTTAGCAGGGGGTTCAGGCTCCTTCTTGCTTTTTTCTAAATCGATTTTCCCTTTAACCTTTAGGCTAATTTGAGGTTTTTCAGTTTTGTAAGTCTCCTTCTCTGGATTAACATTCTTAACAATTACCTCATCTTCGCCTGCATCAGCATCAATGGAAACAGATTCTTTCTTTTCACGTAAGTTCTGCAGGCTTACCTTTTGCGATTCTTTTTTGAGATTGATCTCAGCGCCAAACTCTTTGGCAAGCACTTGGTACAAGCTGGCATCTACCTTTGTGTTAGGGTTACTCTCAATATTGTGCCCCTTTTTGCTTAGGAAATCCACCAAGGTGGAGATACCAACGTTAAACTCCCTTGCCAATTTACTTAATCTTATTGCTTTCTCGGCGTTTGTCATATTATGTTAATCCAGGTTTTGAAAATTGTTGCAAATCTAAACTAAAGCCTATACTATTCAAATTCTGATTCGAGAATTCTTATCACCTCTTTCACCGTTTCTTCTTCTAGGTCGGTTCGTTTAACAAGTTCATCGTAAGGAATTTCGAGTACGCTCTTGGCTGTATCGCAGCCAATCCCTTTAAGTACATCGATAATCCAGCTTTCAATTTCGTCGGTAAATTCATCTAGGTTAACATCCTCGTCATCTTGTGTGTCGGCCTCGCGGAACACGTCTATTTCGTATCCAGTAAGCTGTCCTGCTAACTTAATGTTAAATCCTCCTTTACCAATGGCCAGCGATACCTCTTCGGGTTGTAGAAAAACCTCGGCACGTTTACCCGCCTCATCAATTCTTATTGAAGTTATTGCCCTGGAAACCTGCAAAATGAAAAACGGGCGA
>CAZTFJ010000260.1:0-4623 GCA_964612255.1 uncultured Rikenellaceae bacterium
GTTTTGGGGTTGCAGCATACCCACACCACATTAAAATAGCCTATGTACACGTAGTTTAGCTTGAAATGCTGTATTGAGTTCCCAATTCGAACAGAGGCGTGAATATTCCCCTCATCGGCTAATTTCTCAATGGGGTAAATCTCCATATCGAGTCCGCCCAACCCGGTCATTCCAGGAAGTTTATATAGAGCTTCCTTGGCACTCCAAATTAAGGCCATTCGCCTGTTATCGTCCATATCAACCCATATCTTCTCACTGTTAGTTATGTATTTGTCTTTAACCTGAGTAAATGGACGGGCATACGATTCCACATCAATTCCAACGTAATATTTTGAGCTCATTACCACCGAAACAAAAGGGTAGGAATGGCTAATGGAGATGTGTGAGCGCGAATGGGCAAGAAATGGTCGGCGAGTAGGGTGATACATTATGTGTCCTTGGTATCCGAACTCACGTACAAGAGATCGAGCCGCAAGCCATTCGAGCCTTCGTCGGGTATGGGTTATGCGTGCCAAGCCAGGAAAATAATCGCCTCCAACACGCTGCTTTAGGGTTTCCTCATCTTCCTCAACTCGCCATACGCCAAGGGTAAAGTCTTCCGTTTTATGTAGATGTTTAATAGGCATGCAAAAATTATCTATTTATTCCACTCAAGCGATTCCATAACTCTAATTAAATCCTCACCAAAAAAATCGATTGCGGGAGCCAGCGAGTCCTTGTTTGGGTTAACCGAAAAGTATAGCGCCCCTCTAAGGAAATGTTTTGCCGAGTCGGTAGCGTAAAACTGCCATGAGCTAGCAGTATTTCCCTTCATGTAGTAAAGAATACCGTAAACCTTTTTACTGGGGTTAGAGTAAAACTTTTCGCTAATGGCCTCGGCCTTAAGTGTATGCTTGTAGGCTAATGTTCGAGAGTCTTCTGTTAGCGAATCTAACCTATTCTGGGCATTTTTATAGCTTATGTGTATTCGTGCTTTGTATTCTGGGAAATCGATATTTACCCAGTAGCTCTCTGCAATGCTCGAATTATCCTTAATGAGTTTGCCGTAAGTAGGGTACTCAAAACTATAGGGGTAGTGAGCCGAATCGAGTAACTGGTAACTTTTTTCCGGAAAATCGATACGGAAATAACCTCTGGGTTTTGGTGTTGATGCGCTGTTGCAACTTTGAGTAAATACTGCTCCCGCAAAAACAACGAGTATAACTATTATTCTATTTATCATAAGGCATTTCCTGCTTTGCTAACGATACTTTAATTCTGCGAATCCTTTTGTTGTCAACCAGATCGATGGTAAACTTAAAAAATTTATGCGTTATGGTTTCGTTCTTTTTGGGCAGCGACCCCATCATTTCAAGTATAACGCCGGCCAGCGTTTCGGCTTCGCCCCTCACATCGTCAAGAACGTTGTCGTTAACATTAAGCACTTTGGCAAAATCGTTTAGTAGTATTTTCCCTTCAAAAAGATAGTTGTAGTCATCAATTTTGGAGTAAAGTGATATTTCCTCGTCCGATTCGTCTGAAATTTCTCCAACGATTTCCTCAAGTATATCTTCCAGGGTAACAATACCGCACGTTCCACCGTACTCGTCAACCACAATGGCTAGGTGTATTCTTTGTGTTTGAAATTCGGAGAGCAGTACGTTTATCTTTTTGCTTTCTGGCACAAAGTAAGGTTCCCTTAATAGTTTTTGCCAGTTAAAGTCGTCGGGTTCATCAATATGGGATAGTAAGTCTTTAACATAAAGTACTCCTCGAACCTCGTCGAATGAGTTTTCGTAAACAGGAATTCTGCTATACCCCGATTCAACAACTACCGATTTAAGCTTGTTATAACCCGTTTCAACATCGAGCGCCACAACATCAAGGCGCGGTTTCATAATTTCTCTTACCTCGGTATGCCCAAAGGTTACTATGCCTTTAAGAATCTTCTCCTCATCAGGATGATGCCCCGAAGTAATATCTAAAGCATCGCTAAGCTCATCAATAGATATATTTCGTTTATGCGAGAATCTTCGGTTCATTTGTGCTGCCGACGATACCAGCAGGTAGTTGAATGGCCTAAATATTTTGGTGATAATCAGCATAGGGTAGGCCATAAGTCGGGCAAAGGGAAGTGCCTTGTTGGTAGCCAGTATTTTTGGTATTATTTCGCCAAAAAGGAGCAGTATAAAGGTAATTATTACAACCTGCACTATAAATCCCAAAATGGGCGACGGGCTAAAATCGACCAGCGTGTTGGTTATAAATGTTGAAAGGATTACAATGCCAACATTAATAAAGTTGTTGGCTATAAGAATTGAGGCCAACAGCTGCTCGGGTTTTTCAAGCAGCTGTTGTATTGTTGTATTTGTTTTTGAGGGGTTATGCTCAATGTGTTTTAAATTAACTGGGCTTAAGGAGAAAAAGGCCGACTCAGATCCCGAGACAAGGCTCGATAATATCAGCAGAATAAGTAAAACTACTAGGCCAATTATAATGCCCCAAGTTACGGGGTAAAAATGTATGCCTGCCATATTTAATGCGGAGGCTGCAAGATGTTCGCCAGGTTCCAAAATTATATGTTTAAGTTATACATAGGTGCCTTTGCTAGAATGGCAGGTCGTCATCGGGCTCAGGCATCGGAGGCTCGGTGTTGCTTTCAGCTTGTTGGTTTGTAGTGTTTTGGGTGTTGGTATTTCCAGAGGTGCTACCCTCACCGGTTGGCGAGCCTAAAAACCTAAAATTTGAACAGTAGATCTCAGTAAAATATTTTTTCACACCAGTTTCCTTGTCTTCGTAGGTGTTGGTGCGTAGTTTACCTTCGATGTAAAGTAGTTTGCCAGTTTTAACATACTTTTCAACTATTTCGGCTTGGTTGCGCCATACCACAATGTTGTGCCATTCGGTTTGCGTTACTTTTTGTCCATTTTTGTCGGTATAGGTTTCGTTTGTAGCCAAGGGGAAACGGGCTACGGCAATGCCCCCTTCAAGGTGTCTTACGTCGGGATCTTTCCCCACATTACCCACCAAAATTACTTTGTTTACGCTCATTGTTCGATTTTTTAGGGTTTGTACAATCTACAACTTACAAATATAATCATAATGATTAAACTTGTACATAGCCTGCTTTTATTATTCGTATTTGCCTATTCTCTAATCAAAGCAAGATGTTTTAACGAGTCATTTTAAAACTTACTCCTTGTTCAGAAAGTACTTCGCAGCAGGTTCGGCTGCTAAAAAATTATCTATTAGCTTAGGTACAGAGTAATCCGCAACTGATTGGGTAGGTATCGCTGTGCACTCGTTGGCTAGCTTATTGCTTGTTTTGCTGATATTTACAATTACAAATCGGGTGTGAAGGGTTTGATGGCTGAGTAGGTGTTTTACCTCGTTGGATATGTAGGTAATTGTAAATTGGTTGTCGCCAATCCATTCATTCCACTGAGGGTTAAGGTGTATATTCTTTTTTTCAATAGGCTTATCCGTTTCAATTAGAGGAAACTCATAAAGCGAGTGCCATATATCTTTTGCTTTTCTTTTTGTGATAAAGGTGTTGTAACCACACCTTATTAATAGGTATGTGAAGTAGCGATGTCGTGGAACCAATTTTTTCCCTTTAGTAGGCAGCGCATCAACCATATTATTGATGTATGCGTAGCAAAACCCATTAAAAGGGCATTCGTTGCATTTGGGACTTTTAGGTACGCACTGCAGCGCTCCAAAATCGAGTAGCGCTTGGTTAAACGTGTCGGGCGATTGCTTGTCCATTAGGTCGGTTGCTATATAGTAAAACTCTCGTTTACCTTGGGACGAGGTAGGGAGGGTAAACACACCAAAAATTCGTGCAATAATTCTGTAAACATTCCCATCAATAGCAGGTACTGCCTGCTTAAAAGCAAATGATGCAATGGCGCCAGCAGAGTAATGGCCAATACCCTTTATCTTAATCAGCTCGTTATAGCTCGAGGGCATTTCTCCATTGTATTCCTCAACAATCCGTTTGGCAGCCCCGTGCAGGTTTCGGGCACGGGTGTAGTAGCCCAAACCTTGCCATACCTTTAGCACGCTATCCTCGCTGGCTAGCGCCAAATCTGTAATACTTGGAAAGGTTTTTATAAACTCCTGATAGTACGATAGCCCCTGAGCAACTCGTGTTTGCTGAAGAATTACCTCCGATACCCAGATGTAGTATGGGTTGGTAGTATTTCGCCAAGGCAAATCGCGCTTGTTCTGGTTATACCATTGGGCAATGATGTTTTTAAAATCCATTAAATCAACTGTTAATGAGAACCATTTCTGCAAAAATAGTTGTAAAGTTTTTTATTTATCAATTTAAAAGACTTATATTTGCAGTCCGATTTGAGAATTCAAACCTTAATTTATTGATAATTAAAGATTTTTAAAAATGACAAAAGCAGATATCGTAAACGAGATTTCCAAAAATACTGGAATCGAAAAGGTAACTGTACAAAAGACAGTTGAGGCCTTCATGGAGACCGTAAAGGATTCTCTTGTTAAGGAGAAAAATGTTTACCTCAGAGGTTTTGGTAGCTTTATCGTTAAAAAGCGTGCACAAAAAACTGCTCGTAACATTTCAAAAAACACCACTATTATTATACCTGAGCACTTCATCCCTGCTTTTAA
>CAZTFJ010000261.1:0-4622 GCA_964612255.1 uncultured Rikenellaceae bacterium
TAAGGTATCAAGGGTTTTGTTCAATAAACGAGTGGTTACCCTCGATTTGGCATCAATAGTTGCTGGAACCAAATATCGAGGTCAGTTCGAGGAGCGGATGAAGGCCATTCTTAACGAGCTGTCAAAAACCCAAGATGTTATTCTCTTTATTGATGAGATACATACTATTGTTGGGGCTGGAGGAGCTACTGGCTCACTCGATGCAGCCAATATGCTTAAACCAGCTTTGGCTCGCGGGGAGCTGCAGTGAATAGGCGCAACTACACTAGACGAGTATCGTGAGCACATTGAGAAGGATGGTGCGCTTGAGCGGAGATTTCAAAAGGTAATGGTTGAGCCTACCTCGCCCGACGAGACCATAGAAATTCTGAACAAGATTAAAGAACGTTACGAGGATCACCATAACGTTTTTTATACCCCAGAAGCTATTGAGGCTTGTGTTAAGCTAACTATGCGCTACATATCCGATAGGCACCTTCCGGACAAGGCAATTGATGCGCTTGACGAGTCGGGATCGCGCGTACATATATCCAATATCAAAGTTCCCGAAAAGATTATAACCCTTGAGAAACAGATTGAGGAAGCTAAGGCAGAGAAACTAAAAGCGGTTAAGAATCAAGACTTTGAATCGGCAGCTAGCTTTAGAGATAGGGAGAAGCAATTTCTTGAGCAGCTTGAGCGCGAACAGCAGCGCTGGGAACGAGAGTTGGTAAAGCATCGCGAAACAGTTGACGATGAAAAGGTGGCAGAGGTTGTTGCAATGATGACTGGTGTGCCCGTTCAACGAATTGCTCAGGCAGAGGGCACACGATTATTACAGATGGGCGAAGAGCTTAAAGATTCGGTTATTGGACAGGATGAGGCCATTAATAAAATAGTAAAATCGATACAGCGTAACCGAGCAGGATTAAAAGATCCGAACAAACCAATTGGCACATTCGTTTTCCTTGGACCAACAGGTGTGGGAAAAACACAGCTAGCCAAGGTGTTGGCCAAGTATCTGTTTGACACCACCGACAACCTTATTCGCATTGATATGAGCGAATATATGGAGAAGTTCTCGGTTTCTCGCCTAATTGGTGCCCCTCCGGGTTATGTTGGATACGAGGAAGGAGGTCAACTAACAGAGAAAGTCCGTCGTAAGCCTTACTCCGTAGTTCTGCTCGATGAAATTGAAAAAGCTCACCCCGATGTGTTCCATATCTTGCTTCAAGTGCTTGACGAAGGGCTACTAACCGATAGTCTAGGTAGAAGGGTCGATTTCAAGAATACCATTATCATTATGACATCGAACATTGGCACTCGTGAGCTTAAAGATTTTGGGCAAGGTGTTGGCTTTAAAACAAATACCAGCGAATCGGCAAATAACGATTATGCCAAGAGCGTTATTCAGAAGGCACTCAAAAAGGCTTTTGCCCCTGAATTCCTTAACCGTATTGATGATGTAGTATTGTTCAACTCGCTCACACGAGAGGATATTCACAAAATTATTGATATTGAGCTTAAAGGTTTGTTCGACAGGATTCACAACTTGGGATACACCATTGAACTTACCGCAGAGGCAAAAGATTTTGTGGCTGAAAAGGGGTATGATATTCAGTATGGCGCACGACCACTAAAACGAGCAATACAGAAGTACCTTGAGGATGAGATGGCCGAGGTGATAATTAAGAGCGAAATACAGGTTGGCGATACAATTTGTGTTGACTACAACAAGAAGGATGATGAGATAGTTGTAAAGATTAAAAAGCAAAAAGCAAAAGAAGCTAAGTCCGACCCTAACACAGAATCGGCCTAAATATAGAAACGCCCTTAAAGGGCGTTTTTTTTATAACACACTGCGAACAATTAACCCAACAAGTTGTTCGTATTGGAAAAGAATTAAATATCAACCTAAAAAACATTTAAGCTATGAGCAAGAACGTAACATTAGGCGGAAATCCCGTAACCCTTATAGGAAACGAAATTAAAATTGGCGATAAAGCACCAAACTTCAACCTAATTGACGATGCGTTAAAGCCAATTACTTTGGATAATTACAAAGGCAAGGTAAAATTGCTTTCAATATTCCCTTCCATTGACACTGGAGTATGCTCAATGCAAACCCGCAAGTTTAATAAGGAAGCTGCGGCCTTTGGCGATAAGGTTGCCTTTTTGGCCATTTCGGCCGATTTGCCTTTTGCCCTAAAACGTTTCTGCGGTGCAGAGGGAATTGACAATTTAGTCCCATTATCGGATCATCGCGAAATGGATTTTGGCAAGAACTATGGTTTTCATATTGGCGAGCTAAGGCTACTTGCCCGCGGTGTGGTTATTATTGATGAAAATGATTTGATTCAATACGTTGAAATAGTACCTGAAATAGGAAACGAGCCCAACTACGAGGCCGCAATTGCCAAGCTTAAAGAGATGGTTTAGAGTTTGATTTGTTAAAAAATGCCAATGGAATTAACCATTGGCATTTTTTTTTATTCCATTTCGCCATACAAATCGTAATCGGTGGCATCGATAATTTTGCAAGAGGTAAAATCGCCTGGCTTAAAAGTTTTGTTAAGGTTTTCTTTCGAAATAAGCACCTCTTGGTCTACCTCGGGCGAGTCGAACTCGGTCCGACCAACATAGTAATCGTCCTCCTCCCTATCAATTATCACCTTAAAACTTTTACCTACCCTTAACTTGTTATTAGTAAGCGATATTTCTTGTTGTAATTCCATTATCTGTTCAACACGGAATTGCTTCACTTCATCGGGAACATCATCGGTAAGCGAGGCAGAATGGGTTCCCTCCTCTTCGGAGTAAGCAAAAACGCCCAGACGATCGAATTTGGTTTGCCTAACAAACTCCAGTAGCTCCGCAAAATCTTCGTCCGTTTCGCCAGGATGGCCCACCAGTAGTGTGGTTCTGATGGCAATGCCAGGCACTTGTTCCCTTAAGTTTTTTATCAACTCAAGGGTTTGTTCTTTAATAATTCCCCTACGCATAGCCTTAAGCACACTTGTGCTTACATGCTGAAAAGGTATATCGATATACTTGCAAACCTTGGGGTTTTCCCTCATAACGTTGAGTAATTCCAGAGGAAAATTTGTTGGATAGGTATAATGAATACGAATCCACTGCAGCCCCTCTATTTTACTAAGCTCTTGGATAAGCTCGGGCAGCTTACGCTCGCCATAAATATCCACACCATAAAAGGTTGAATCTTGGGCAATTAGCATTATCTCCTTAACCCCTTGATTTACTAAGAAGTTGGCCTCTTCAATCAGATCGGGAATGGGTTTCGAGATGTGCTTACCCCTAATTAGCGGAATGGCACAGTATGAGCATCCCCACGAGCATCCCTCTGAAATTTTAAGATAGGCATAATGGCTAGGCGTGGTTATATAGCGTTGGTTATAGCATGATGTGTTAAGGTTAGCGTTTAGGCTTTGTAAGATATTGGGTAGATGGCTAACGCCAAAAAACGCATCAACCTCAGGTATTTCGGCTGTAAGCTCCTGCTGGTAGCGCTGCGAGAGGCATCCCATAACAAAAACCTTATCGATTTGCCCCCGCTTTTTAGCCTCTACAAACGACAGGATGGTATCGATGGATTCCTGCTTGGCATCGGCAATAAATCCGCAGGTATTAATAACTACAACCCTTGCCGTTGAGTCGTTCGAGTCGAAATCGATTGCCCACCCATCAACCTCGAGCTGTTTCATAAGATATTCCGAGTCGACCACATTTTTGGAGCAACCCAACGTTACCACGTTTACCTTTTTTGTACTCATTATCAATTTTATGCTATGAAAAACTGGTTGCAAAGGTAAGAATAGTTAAAAAATAACGATATTTACCCACGTAAAAACCACACAAATCCAAAAGAATAGAGAGTTATGCTAACACCCAGCGACAACGAACAACTTGAAAAGCAAGGGATATCAAAAGAAACTGTAGAACAACAGCTAAATCAGTTTGAAAAAGGCTTTCCTTCTCTTGATATAATTAAGCCAGCAGTTGTTGGTGATGGTATAATCCGGTTGGAATGTAGCGAAGTAGATGATTTGGTAGATTTGTTTAAAAGCTACGAGGGGTCTCTTACAAAGTTCGTTCCTGCATCGGGTGCAGCCTCTCGCATGTTTAAGCACCTATACCAATTTATTGATGAATACCCCACCAAGGGCGATAAGTGTTTTGACGATAAAAGTTTCAATTCCGTTGCCATTTTTTTTGAAAGGATTAAGGAATTTGCTTTTTATGAAGATTTAAAGGCGGAGCTAGATAAAAACAGGTACAACATTGAAGAGCTTATTGAACAGCAAGATTATACTACTATTCTAAAAGCTCTTCTGCAACCTTACGCCATGGGTTATGGTAGTTTGCCTAAGGGATTACTTAAGTTTCACCAGTATGCTAACAATGTTCGAACTGCATTTGAAGAACATCTGGTTGAGGGCGCTCAGTATACACGTTTGGCAAATGGAGCAGTAAATATTCACCTTACCGTATCGCCAGAGCATAAAAGCAGTTTTGCTGATCTAACTCAGCAGGTATTGCCAATATACGAAGATGAATACGGTGTAAAATACAATATTGAATACTCTGAGGAAAAGAAATCGACGGACACCATTGCCGCCGAGAAC
>CAZTFJ010000262.1:0-4599 GCA_964612255.1 uncultured Rikenellaceae bacterium
CATAATGGGAATGCCCAGTCGTCTAACGCGATTGGCTTGCACAGGGAAGCCCCCCTCGTGAGGCATAGCTTCAACAATAGCTTTTACGTTGGCGCCTGCCTGCATAAGCTGGTAGCTAGTAAGGTATCCAATGTTGCCCGCACCAACGGTAAGTATGTTTTTACCTAGCAATGTAAACTCTTGGTTCATCATTTTTTGCACCACAGCAGCGGTGTAAACGCCGGGTACATCGTCGTTCTCGAAAGTTGGCATGAACGGCACCGCTCCCGTTGCAATTACTAGGTGGTCGGCTTCAACGTAGTATATTTCATCGGTTTTAATATTTTTTATGGCAATACGCTTGCCCTCAAGTATGTCCCATACGGTGCTGTCGAGGAAAATACCTTCGGTGTTTTCGCCGGCAAGCGTTTTGGCAATATCGAAACCACGCATACCACCAAATTTCTTCTCTTTTTCAAAAAAGAAGAATTGGTGCGTTTGCATATTAAACTGACCTCCAATGGTGGAGTTATTGTCGATTACAATATTTTCAATACCATGCTCAAGTAGTATTTCGCGTGTAGCTAGGCCAGCGGGCCCTGCACCAATTATGGCTACAGTTGTTTTGTATACATTAGTCGATTTTTTCTTGTCGGGTTCTTTTACCGTTGGGGTGTGATCGGTAGAAATTTCGGTAACCTCGTTCACATCATCAACTGTAGTAATACAAATGCGCTTGATTTGGCCATCAACCAGCATTTCGCATGCGCCACATTTCCCTATTCCGCACTCTAGGCTTCGCTCGCGATTATCGATACTGTGGCTGTGGATAGGAAATCCGGCTTGGTGCAATGCTGCAGCAATGGTGAATCCCTTTTCGCCTTCAACCATTTGCCCATTGAATTTAAAATGAACTTTTTCTGGGGTTGGTACATCAAGGATTGGATGCTTATCAATCTTCTGCATGTTAGTATTGTTTTAGGTGTGTGTATCTTTTTGTTAGCATTGGCGAATTTAGTTTTAATCGAAAACCGTAAAAATGATGTTTGTCAGTGTTGATGAAAATCAGGTTTTTAGGA
The DNA here is from genome assembly GCA_964612255.1 of uncultured Rikenellaceae bacterium. Lineage (GTDB taxonomy): Bacteria > Bacteroidota > Bacteroidia > Bacteroidales > Tenuifilaceae > Perlabentimonas. The sequence continues at coordinate 1,059 of CAZTFJ010000262.1, forward strand.
AAGGGGGGGGGTGTTCTTTTGCTGTTGGCTCAACAAGTTTTTAGCAAGTATCTTTCATTGTGATAATTTTTACTGATTTGCCTGATATTTTTTCTCAACATTCCCGCTTCTTAGCTGTTGATTCTTGTAAAACAAAAAATATCACACCTAATTTTTTTACCTTTGCTTAAAAGGCAAAACCTAATAAAATGGAAGACAACTCGTTTTTATCCAATTTGGATCCGCAATCCATTGATAATCTATATAGGGACTATCTTGACAACCCCGAATCGGTTGACCCCAGCTGGCGTCAGTTTTTTCGGGGGTTTAGTTTTGCCCGCGCCAGCTATGGCGAGGCTGGAGATCAACTCTACGATGCCGAGGTTAAGGTACTTAACCTAATTGATGCATACCGAAAACGGGGGCACCTATTTACCCGCACAAACCCGGTGCGTACGCGCCGTAAATATTCGCCTACGCTCGATGTTGAGAACTTTGGACTTACCCAGTCCGATATGGATACCGTATTTCAGGCGGGTAAGCAGCTGGGTATTGGTTCCGCCAAGCTAAGCGATATTATCGAATACCTACAAGCAACATACAGCAAGGCAATTGGCTGCGAGTATATGTATATTCGCGATGTGGAGGTAATTGAGTGGCTACAGAATAAGATAGAGCAGAACAGAAACAGCACTCAGTTTACTGCCGATGCGAAAATCAATATTTTCAACCAGCTTAAGCTGGCCGTGGGGTTCGAACAGTATATCCACAAAAAGTTTATTGGGCAAAAGCGGTTTTCGCTCGAGGGTACCGAGGCGCTTATTCCGGCAATGGATGCCATTATAAGCCGTGGTAATGAACTTGGTGTTCAGGAGGTGGTGATAGGGATGGCGCATCGCGGTAGATTAAACGTGCTAACCAATGTAATGCAAAAACCTTACGAGCATATTTTTAACGAGTTTTTTGGCGAGGAGTACGACGAGGATGTGGCGCTTGGCGATGTGAAGTACCACATGGGATATAATAGCACGGTAAAAATGCCAAATGGTAATACGGTTAAGCTAAACCTTGTGCCCAACCCTTCGCATCTCGAAACGGTTGCGCCTGTGGCGCTGGGTTTGGCCCGGGCCAAAATAAATAGCCAGTATCAGAAAGATTTTAACAAAGTAGTCCCCGTTGTTATTCACGGCGATGCAGCCATAGCCTCGCAGGGCGTGGTTTACGAAACCTTGCAAATGTCGCAGCTAAAGGGCTATACCGTTGGCGGAACTATTCACTTGGTGCTTAACAACCAGGTTGGATTTACCACCAACTACCTCGATGGGCGGAGCAGTACCTACAGCACCGATATTGGTAAGGTAACCAAATCGCCCATTTTTCATGTAAATGCCGACGACCCCGAGGCGCTGGTGCATACCATTCGTTTGGCTATGGAGTACCGCCAAAAGTTCCACACCGATGTTTTTATTGATATTTTAGGATACAGGCGATACGGCCACAATGAGGGCGATGAGCCACGTTTTACCCAACCCATTCTTTACGATACTATAGCCAAACATCCCAATGTGCGCGATTTGTATATTGATAAGTTGATTAGGCAAGGTGTTATAAAATCTCAAGAGGCAAAAGGTGCAATTGATGATTTTAATGGATTGCTCGATAGCAAGTTCGATGTGGCCAAAGGGCTGCGTAAGGTTAAAATACAACGATTTTTAAGCCAAGAATGGAAGGCGTTTCGCTATTCCGAACCCGACGACTTTTATGCTTCGCCTAATACTGCTGTGCCTAAACCCGATTTGCTGCGCATAGCAAGCAGCATGAATAGCTTGCCAGCCGATAAAAAGTTTTTCCGAAAGCTCGAGAAACTGGTTGCCGACCGTGACGCCATGGTTAAAGCGGGTAAGGTAGATTGGGCTGTTGCCGAATTGCTGGCGTATGGCACGTTAGTAGATCAAGGGCATCCAGTGCGTCTTAGCGGTCAGGATAGCGAGCGAGGTACCTTCTCGCATAGGCATGCAGTTTATGCTGTAGAAAAATCCGAAGAGAAGTATTTTCCCTTAAAGAATATCTCACCAAATCAGGCAAAATTTCACGTTTACAATAGTCCACTGTCGGAATATGGCGTAATGGGTTTCGATTATGGTTACTCGCTAGGAATGCCAAATGCACTTACCATTTGGGAAGCCCAGTTTGGCGATTTTTTTAATGGTGCTCAAATAATTATAGACCAATATATCAGCTTGGCTGAGGATAAGTGGGGTTTAACATCGGGGCTAACTTTGCTATTGCCACATGGTTTCGAGGGGCAAGGTCCAGAACATTCTAGTGCCCGCATTGAGCGGTTTTTAACATTGGCTGCTCGCCAGAATATACAAATAGCAAACATTACAACTCCAGCCAACTTTTTTCATGCGCTCCGCCGTCAGGTCAAACGCGATTTTAGAACGCCGTTAGTGGTATTTACACCCAAAAGTTTACTGCGTCATCCTAAGTGCGTTTCGTCGGTTGACGATTTAACCAAGGGTGGTTTCCAAGAGGTTATTGACGATGACTACGTGGACAGAGATAAGGTGTTGCGTGTGGTTTTTACCTCCGGTAAAATGTATTACGATTTACTTGAGCGTAAAGAGCATTTCGATGCGCGCGATATTGCGCTGGTACGTATTGAACAGCTATATCCTTTCCCAGCAAAGCAGGTGGGCGAGGTGATAAGGAACTATCCCAACGCTATTCAGTGGCTATGGGTTCAGGAGGAGCCACAGAATATGGGAGCATGGAATTATATTCGCGATAATTTTCTGAACATTCCAATTCAGGTTGTATCGCGCCAGCCTAGCGGTAGTCCTGCCGTTGGTTTAAGCAAGTTGCATACACAGGAACAGCAGGAGATTATTGGCAAGGTTTTCCGTAAATGTACTTGCGAGCTAAAAAACAAATACTGTGGCTTACAGTGCAAAGTGGGTAGCAAGCGCAAAGAGCGTAAGGCAGAGTTTAAGGAATTAGAATCCAGTAAAATGGAACGCGGATAACGCTGATTTAGCAGATTTACGCAGATATTTTGGAACTGTTTAAGTTTCGAATATTGTTATAAAATTCAATTGCCACGGGCTGTAGTTCGACAAGTGTTACAGTGAGCCTGCCGAACTGCTCAGCAACCAGCCCGCGTCAATTAAAAAAAATGTACTGTAATCATAAATGTATGAATAAACTCCAAAAGAGTTGCAGCACTCGAGAATAGAAAAGTTTTTTTTCAAAATCTTTAGAATCTTTAAAATCAGCGTCATCAGCGTTCAAATAACATTAAACATTATGAAAGTAGAAATTCGCATACCAAGCCCAGGGGAGTCTATTACAGAAGTTGAGTTGGCCAATTGGCTAGTTGATGATAACACATGGGTAGACAAAGATCAGGAAATTGCCGAGGTAGAATCGGAAAAGGCAACATTGCCTCTATTGGCCAGCCACAGCGGAATGGTTAGCATAAAGGTGCAAAGCGGCGCAATTAAGGTTGGCGAGGTGGCTTGCACAATTGATACCGACGCTCAAAAACCTGAGAACGCTG
>CAZTFJ010000263.1:0-4580 GCA_964612255.1 uncultured Rikenellaceae bacterium
CCATTAAATATAAATGTATGGCTGAAATATCTTTTTGTCATCATATTGACCTTTGCAGGTTCATTTATTTTTTATGAATTTGTAATAAACAGAAATAAGTTAATAAGACCTCTATTTGGATTGAATTACAAAAAAAATAAAAGCGCATAACATCGTATACATAACATCAGACAGTCAGTGGGTTACAGAGCATTACTGCCCGTATCAAAAGAAGTTATAATTTGACAGGAAAGTGCTTCGAAATGCCCTACGTTTCATACACAAGACCGTTGGCAAGATTATAGGGTGAATACGGTAACCTCACTGAATCGATGGGAACGCAACGTACACCTCCAACCATTAACATAAACATAATAAAATCAATATGAAGTTTATATGCCCCCTAATAAGCGTTTCCAATATTGCTCAGTCGCGTAAGTTTTACGAGGATGTGCTTGGGCTTAAAGTAAAGTTCGATTTTGGCGAAAACCTGACCTTTCACGGCGATTTTGCCATACATCTCGATACGCATTTCAGCAAGCTAATAAATAATAGGCCAATTGTAAAGAACAGTAACAGCTTTGAGCTATACTTTGAAGAGGTTAATATTGAAGCGCTTGCCAATAGACTTAAGGAGCTTAAAATTGATTTTGTTCACCCGCTTCGAGAGCAGCCCTGGAAACAGCTGGTTGTTCGCTTTTACGACCCCGATGGAAATATTATTGAAGTAGGCGAACCGCTAATGCATACTGCCAAACGGCTTAGTTCACTTGGCAACTCTACCCAACAAATTGCAGAACTAATGGATGTGCCAATTACCGAAATAAGCCAATGGTTGAGTAATCAAATCCCTTAGTCACCAAAAAATGTCATTTAAACAAATATTCGGTGCATGCGGTCAATTCGCTAAAATCACGGAACATCTTTTGCTTTAAATTTGGCTAAACTAAAACGCAAATTTTATGAAAAAATGGATTGTACAATATGGAGTGCTGGCTATACTAGCAATATCCATGGCAGCGCTTAGCAGCTGCGAAGGGTTAACCCCCAACGATGATAACGATGATAGTCAAACAGATGAACTTTACGTAAAATTTTGCAACGAACCAGCATCACAATTCACCATTACAAGCATTGAGGTTCGCCCAAGAGGGTCGGCAACAGGTACACAAACGCCTACCGACAACTGGAGTTCAAACATTCTTACTGCTGGCACAACAATTGCCCCTGGTGCCCACGTTTTTTTCACACTCGAAATACCAAATTTACACTGGTCGGAATACAGGCTAAAGGTTGATGATGGTGAGGGCAACATTGTAGATGTTGTATCGGAAGACTTGCCCATTACGCATTGGGGCAGCGACGAGCGAACCGTTGGCGTTACTATTCTTTACAACGAAACCTCAAATACAATTTATGCCTCTGGTTATTCCGATTTTGCAGGCATTTAGTGAAACTAGCAAAAAAAGCCTTAGCTAACGCTAAGGCTTTTTTTGCTAAAAAATTGCTCTAAAATTCGCCTTCGCCCCCCATATCGTCCATTCCATCATCAACATTTCCATTCTGTCCTCTTCTTCTATCGGCTCTATAATTATTTAACCTTAGGGTTAGCGTTAATGAGAATACCGGTGTACGCGGATCCCACTCGGTGTATGTATAAAACCCTGTATCCTTAACGGTGCTTTTATGTCCCATAGTGCTAAACACATCGCGAACCGAAAGAGTTAACGACATCGAATTTTTAAAGAAATCTTGCTTAAGAGCCATATTAGCCATCATAAAGCCGTCGCGAGTTCCTTGTGCCGATACTGTTGGACTGTTATATATCCCCATAACTTGCAAGCGAGTAAACTTTGCCAACTTGAATGAGTTGTTCATCCTAAGGTTCCAGTTGAAACTCGATGCAGAATAATCTCTGCCATTAAGCTGCCCCTCTTGCCGGTAATCGTAAAGGTTTCCCATTAAGTCGAAATGCCACCAACGGAAAGGATCGAAACCAACCATTACCTCGGTACCAAGCGAGTAATCGTTACCAACATTGGCAAAAGTGGTTAGGAAAATATTGTCGGTATCGTTGTAAATGCTTCTAATTCGTTCAATTTTATTGTGCGATACCCTATAGTACAAATCAACAGAAAGCACATTCTTTTTAAAACGCTTTTGGTAACTCACCTCGTACGAATCGATGTACTCAGGAACAAGGTTTGGATTACCAATGCGAATGTTGTAGGCATCACTCCATGTATAAAATGGTTCAAGATACCAACCTCTTAGCCTTTGCAAACGACGGGTATAACTAGCCATCACCTCTTGCTCGGCAGGTAAGGTGTATGAAAAGTGTGCAGTAGGGTAAAAATCGTATCGATTCAACTCAAAATCAGTATCTTCTCCAAGCAAATCTATCAATCTATCGGTATGCTCTGCACGAACACCCAGCTGATACCCAAAATCGCTTAGCTTACCACCAAACATAGCATACAATGCATGAATACTTGATGTGTAATCAACATTCTTTGAGTATAGCTCACTCTGCTCAAAAGCACCAAGTGTGGAATTGTACAAATCCATTGTATTGCTCTCGCGCGACCTGTCTAAACTGCCCTGATATCCCGCCTCAAATTTACTTTGCTCACCCAAAGGTAGAGTGTAGTCAAGCTTAAGGGTTAAGCTATTACCAGGCCCAGCTTCTGTTGATTTTTGTCCAGAAGTTAGCACATCGGCGGCGTTGTACATAAAGTTTTCGGAGTACTCTCTAAAGTCGTTGCTACCAAATGTAACCTGCGCCAGCAGGTTGTGATCCTTGCTGTTAAAATCCTTGCGATAATCCATAGTTGCCCTGTGGAAAAAACCACCCCTGCTACTCTCCTCTGTGCTAGAATATATAGTTTTATTAGCAATATCGGTCGATTTCCACTCTTCAAAAATCTGCTCGGCATCGGAACCACGGTTCCTATCGCCAAATCGATAGCCAACGCTAAAAGTATTTTTTGGGTTGATATTAAAATCGGCTCCCACTCTAAAACCCCAGGAGTATCCTCCGCGGTTAAAATCGCCAAAACGATAAAGGTACGAAGTGTCGGCTCGGTAAGTTTCATTCATACTTACCGACTCGCCAAACATTCCTCTTCGGCTATAATCTGCACCAAAAGTTAGGTTTACCCGCTCCTTTCTATAGCTCATTATAAAATCTCCACCGTACCGATTATGCGTACCCACATTGCCGTTTACTACACCGCTCATACCTTGTAAACGGTTCTTTTTCATAACAATGTTTATTATTCCGGCAACGCCATCGGGGTCGAACCTCGCCGATGGATTGGTAATAATTTCAATATTCTCAATCTGACTGGCAGGGATTTGGTTTAGCACATCGTTGGCATCCATTATGCTGGGCTTACCATCGATAAGCACGGTGAAACTTCCGCTACCGCGGAGGCTTACATCCCCCTCAATGCTAACTGTTACCGATGGAATATTCTCGAGCACCTCCACCGCCGACTCCGACGATGAGGTGTGACTTTGGCTTACATTAATCACCTTCTTATCAATCTCGTAACGCATTGTTGGGCGTTCGCCAATAACAGTTACTTCCTCAATGTTTTTGTTATTTGATGCCAGCAGAATTTGGCCCATGTCGAACGATCGAATACCCTTTTCAACTATAACATTACCCACCCTTTTGTTTTGATAACCAATAAAGGTAATATCGAGCGCATACTGGCCAGGGGTAAGGCCGGGAATTCGGAAGAAACCCGTTTCATCGGTAATAGTTCCTGTAACCAACGAACCATTGCTAGCTTGCACCACAGAAACAGTTGCATACTCGAGAGGTTGGCGCGATATTGAATCGTAAACAAAACCTTTAATCGTTCCAGGAGCCATAGCGTCGGCCGGATCGACTGCAAAACTTGTTGCAAAAAATGAAACTGAAAGTAATGATGTTAGAATAAACCTTATCATATTTTACTATTTAATTTGTTGAACCAATTTTTATTTGATTATGCCACAAAACTATTCTGCGATTCTGTAGAAAAACTATTTAAAATCTACAGAAACTCTATGTAAAAGGATTTGGAGGTAGAATTGTTAAATTTTTAGCTTTGTTTAGCTACACAAAAGAGCAAATGGTAAAAGTGTGTTGAGCATTAGAAAAATTGTAGCTAATTGTAAGGTGATTTAAATCGCAGATACGCTTAACTAGGGCAAGGCCAAGACCAAGTGCCGATTTTGCCCCATTGCTTCCAACAAACCTATTAAATATTTTGGATGAGCTGAACGGAAGAGGATTCCCATAGTTTGTGATGCTTAAACTATCTCCATCTGTTTTAACAATAACTGGCCCAGCATTAATAGCATACCGCAGGGCATTTTTAAGCAGGTTTTTAAGCATCACATCAAATAGTAATGGATCTAGATTTAGGGTATGATTAGGATCCAACTCTACTTTAAGCACCAACCCTTTTAGCTCAAACATATCCTTAACCGCATCAACGTGCCTATTAATAATATCGCTAGTTTTAAGCTTTTCCACCTTGAACAGCAGAAGACTTTATCGGCAACGATTCTACTGTAGATAGCAATAACGTCTGGACTGCCGTTAT
>CAZTFJ010000264.1:0-4569 GCA_964612255.1 uncultured Rikenellaceae bacterium
AAAATTACTCCCTCCCACAAATTCCTGCAAACGGACAGGTTCTGCACTTATCAGTATCACTAGTTTGGGAAAATGGTATTGATGTATCAAAAATCTCATCAACCAGCTGCATTAAGCCTTCTTTAAACTCATCTTTATAATTTTTAAAGTCTAGAACAGGCATTTTGCTTTTGCCTTGTCCTTGTATTATTTCAAAATCGGCTGCTGTTTTGGCTGCCTTTACAAACCAAAGCGCAGGCTTAATGGGAGAGTTGGGTTATGTTTGGGTTAGCGCAAGGCTATAACAAAAGGTTTGAAAAACCTCTTTGCATTTGTCAACCTTTTCGGACGCAAAAAGATCGGCTACTTCACTAAACTTACCTTTGTCAGTATGTCGCCCAGTTTTGTAGTCTATGGACCATATTGTTCCATTATTATCCTCTAAACGGTCTATCGAACCACCTAGTCTAACGGGTGTTGAAATATGCTTGTTTTCTAACTGGATATATACCTTTTCTTCATGGCTAATGAGATTAAAAGGAGTTCTTTGGCTATCACTTTGTAACATTTTTTTTAGGGTGTAAAGCATTGCGTTCCGAGCCAAAAGGTTTCGCCCCGACAGGCCATCAGTAATCGATGAGCTGTTTTTAAGAAACACCTCGTTAAACACTTCATCAAGCGTATTCTCAATGTGTCTAGGGTTGCCCATTAGGGTTTTCATCATAGGAGTAGTAACCTGTTTACCACAAAAATCTGAATATAATTTTTCCATGGTTTGATGAATTATGTTACCAAACTCCAATGCACCAACCTCTTCGGCAATATCATCTTCCTCCTTAATACCCACTGCGTAGCGGAAGTAGAACCGTAGTGGACAAGTTATGTAACTGGTTAAACCGCTGGGCGACAAAGTAATTGTATCGCCTCCTCTTTTAAGATTACCCGTTAGCGTGTTAATAACCTCGCTGGTCTTATCAATTTCAATAGGAATGGGCGGTGTTATGGATAGGTTGTAGCCCACGTTTATGGTGTCTACCTTTCCGCGCATATGTTCCATCTCGAGCTGCAACCCAAAACGGCTCTTCTCGCCACTCGACATCCCCTCGGCACGACCGCTGTAAACCAAATAAATATTCTTTGCTCTGGTGAGCAAGCGGTAAAAATAGTAGGCATAAACCGCATCGTGGTGTTTATAGTTGGGCAGTCCAAAGCCAATCCTAAGCGATGGGGTGATAAAAGAAACGGGATGATTTCGGCCTGGCAACACATCATCGTTGAATGAAAGTATGATAATATTCTCAAAATCGAGCGAGCGGGTTTCTAAAAAACCCATTATTTGTAGCCCCGATAAGGGCTCGCCAGTAAACGAAACACGCTCCTGATTAAACACTTTCCGAAGTAGCTGCAAGAATATTCTGTGCGTAACATCAAATTTAATATCAAGCAAAACGCCACCAACCCGCGTTAAACTTTTATGCAGAGCGTATAAAAATTCAAGGTCAATGCGATATTCATTCAACTCTTGCTCATTGCTTTTAATAGCCATTGCCTTGGCAATAATCTTGCAAATATTTAGCAGGTAGCTAGCAATGGGTTCGTTATCCTCAAGCAACGTGAATATTTTGCATAACAATTCCGATTGGTGCAGCTCACTGGCCTGTGGGTAAATGCGGTTATTTTTTTTGATACTGTGGATTAGAATGCCTGTTTTTTGGGGTTCGCACAATCTAACATAGGGATGGTTTAGCACGGCTAGCACATCGCGATGGTAAAACCTAACAATGCCTTCGCTATTGCGTTTTCCGTTAATCTGTAATTTTACCAAAAACTCGGCAAGGCTAAAGGCAGGCGTCTCTTTAATGGGGTAACCCATGGTAATATTCAACGCTTCTACTTCGGGTGGAATTGCCTGCAATGCAGGCAGTAAGATGTTCTCCTTTGGAAAAACAATGGCTGTTGATATATCGAGCATTGTTCCTTCCTGAACCATCTGCGTCAAGATTTTTGGAATAAGCTTTGTTTGGGCCACAGCCGATGGTGCGGCAACCATCTTTATATTCTTACTCTTTGATATGCTGCTTGCAATTGTATCGCGCGTGAGGGCATTGGGGAATAGCTGCAAATTCTGACGAATAAATAATCCTGCCTCATGCAGATAATTATCTAAAAATGACGGGTCGTAGTCCCAGTAAAAAAGAGCATTGCCTTCTTGCTTACAGCGTTGTAGCAGCGCTTTTTCGCACTCGTTTAGCGCATTAAAGCCAATAAACGCAATGGGGGTTGGTAAGTTTGCTGCTTTACTCGGGTTGGCTAGTATTTGGGCAGCCTTACGGTAAATCATCCCTTCGTAGGCAGCATTTTGCGTGGTTAACTCATCTTGAAATCTCGTGTAGATATCAAACATAATACCCCAAACGCTTAAGTAGTTTTTGCGCAATTCTGTTACCTGTCCCTCCTTCATCACTCCCAGGTAACTATCGAGCGCATGTGACTGCTCCTCGGTTAGCCCACCAAATTGCTCCTCAATATCCTTAATATCCTTAATGTTGCTAAAAAGTTGCTTAGGGTCAACCAAATATTTATCAACCTGATCAAAATCGGCTAGCATAACCTCTCCCCAAAAGTAAAAATTCTCAAAAGGTTCGCTGCTGCCCTTTACGCTGCAGTATGTATTGTATAAATTTGTAACCAGTTTAATAGGATCGGCAAGCGTTAGGCTAGTAACCTGCTGCATTAGCTCGGTTATGGTGACCACAGTAGGCGACCATATGGGCTTTTGGATAAGTTTCGACAGGTACGTGTTGAAGAATAAACCAGCCCGCCGGCTAGGGAAAACCAGAGTTACATTCGATATATCGTTACCAAATCGTGCAATTAGGTCTTGTGCAACAAGTTTTAAGAAGGGTGTCATACAAATGCCAATAATATGGAGTAATTATTCAATTAGTACAAAGATAAAATGATTTTCTTAGCAAGCTAAAAACAAAACAGGCTACTCCCACCGTTCGATATCGAACACCTGTGTTGCGGATACGAACGGTAATATTACAAAAACCAAACTTATATAAATCTGATAAACAACAATATTGTTTTTATGGTACAATGGTTGATTAATCGAAGTAAAATTTAAAAAACTATGATACGAAATTACCTTCTAACCGCAATTCGTGTTTTAAAAAAGAATTCACTTTTCTCGCTAATAAACATTATTGGTTTGGCCATTGGCCTAGCCGCATCAATTATTATTTACTTATGGGTTTTTGATGAGTTGAGCTACGACAAGTTTCATACTAACGCCGACAGAATTTATAGGCTAGAGCGCGATATGGAACTTGAAGGCGACAGAATGATGGTTTCCATTACCTCGCCACCTCTTGGCCCACAGCTACATAATGATTACCCTAGCGTAGAGGCGTTTTTGCGCATTGCTGGCGATAACATAATGGTTGAAGACTTAAACAAGACCCTAAATAAGGAATCGCTAATTTATGCCGATAGTAGTTTTTTTACCTTTTTTAGTTTTCCGGTTATTGAGGGCAATGCAGCTGAATGCTTAAAAGATCCCTTTACACTGGCCATTTCGGAAAGCTATGCGAAAAAATATTTTGGCGATTTATCATGTATTGGCCGTTCTCTAAATGTAAATTATAACGGACAAGTTCTGCCATACAAAATTACGGCCATCTACAAAGATTTTCCGCACAACAGCCATTTACAAACCGATTTAATTGGCTCCTTTGAGTCGCTATACAGCCTAAGGAATGAGGCAATGATGACAATGTGGATGGCTAGCAATTTGTACACATACATAGTTTTAGCCGAGGGTACAGATGCTCAAATGTTTGAAAATGAGCTACAGAACGTAGTTGATAAATATTTTGGACCAGATATTAAACAATTCTTAAACATCGACAATCCACGCGATTTCATGCTACTTGCCCTCAGACCTGTTACCGACATTCATCTGCACGCCGATAGGGTTTGGGAAATGGAAACACCCGGTAGTAAAACCTCGGTTTTAGTTTTCACATTAGTGGCCATTCTGCTGCTGGTAATTGCTGGCATAAACTTCATGAACCTATCAACTGCAAGGGCATCGCGCCGAGCGTTAGAGGTTGGAGTTAGAAAAACATCTGGTGCAACCAAAGCTCAGCTTGTTAGGCAGTTCTTAAGCGAGTCGGCTATGTTTAGCTTTTTAGCATTTGTACTGGCCCTATTTATTGTAGAATTTACATTACCGTACTTTTCTGTATTTACCGATAAAGACATCTCGCTTAAACTGCTAGCCCAGGGTTGGAATCCATTACTAACAGTTGTGGCATGGCTGTTATTGGCGTTTTTTGCGGGTGCTTACCCAGCCTTCTTTTTATCAAAATACAAACCTATTGATGTGCTTAAAGGTAATAAAAGCGCAAATGGCAGCCAGTTTTTTCGTAAGGCCCTTGTGGTTGGTCAATTTGCAATATCAATTGGGTTAATTATTTGTTCCATTTCGGTATATCGGCATTTGCAATACATCAACAACAAAGACTTGGGTTATAATCGATTTGGATTGATTGATATCCGTATTGATAACCGGGCAAATTATAG
>CAZTFJ010000265.1:0-4560 GCA_964612255.1 uncultured Rikenellaceae bacterium
ATCCTCATCTCTGGGTATCATACTTCTTACAATTAGGGTGTGGTAATCCGTTGCAAGATACTGATATTCAGAGTTTTATCCGAATATTTTTGTGGTTATTTTACTGATTTTCAGATATTTATATTTTTGTCATGTACTAAAGAAAAAAAATTAAAATAAATCGCCTTTATTGTATGTAGTTGATTCTATATTAGAAACGAATTAGCTGCTTTGCAAGTATTAAAAAATGTAACATATGATTCAATTTATAGCCGAAAGCAATCTGTGCTGTGAAATTTCGTTAAACCCTTTACAATCTAAAAATTTGAGCGTATCTTTGCCACCTAATTTAACTCTCATTACTTACGTTCTTAGATGATAAGCAGACGATTACTTAGGATAAAGGCATTGCATATTCTTTTTGCCTTTTACAGAGGCGAAAACGATTCGTTGGCCAAAGCCGAGAAGGAACTTTTCCACAGCATAAAAAAGGGGTACGACCTTTATCATTACCTTTTCCAACTCCTTATTGAAATTCAGAGTTTTGCCCAAAAGCGCATAGAGCTTGCAAAGCAAAAACTTATGCCTACACAGGAGGATCTTAACCCCAATACGCGCTTTGTCGATAATCCAATTTTCGAGCTAATAAACGACAATGAGGCAATTCAGGATTACTTATCGTACAACAAGCTAAGCTGGGTAAACTATCCAGAGCTAATAAAAAAGCTGTACCAGAAAATTACCGCCTCCGATTACTACCAAAAGTATATGGAGCTACCACAAGCAGAATATGCCGATCATCGGCAAGTGGTAATAAATATCCTGTCGAAAGAGCTAGCCGATTTTGATGATTTTGAGCAATGCCTAGAGGAGCAGAGCATATATTGGAACGACGATCTTGAGTTTATGATTGGTATGGTGGTTAAAACCCTTAAAAAGTTTGAGCCAGACCAGCCTGTTGAAACGCCTGTTTTCCCAATGTTTAAGAATGACGAAGATGAAGACTTTGCCAAACGCTTGCTACGCAAGGTAGTGGTTAACCATACCGAGAATACCAATATTATTGATCAGTACACCAAGAATTGGGATGTTGACCGTATTGCCAGCATGGATATTCTTATCATGGAAATGGCGCTTACCGAGATAACCGATTTCCCTTCCGTTCCAGTTAAGGTGAGTTTTAACGAGTATATCGAGATTAGCAAGTTTTATAGCACCGAGCAAAGCAGTACTTTTATAAATGGCGTGCTCGATAAAATAATAACATCGTATAGGGCCGATAATAAGATACAAAAGCAGGGGCGCGGGTTAATTGGCGATGAGGAAATGTAGTTTATTGCACCAATATATTTATATCAAAGCAAAATCTATGAAGCAATTTCTTTTGATTTCTTTTTTAAGCATCATAGCAGTGGTAACGCTCTCTTCATGTGGTTCAAAAGGCTCACCAGCTAAATCTGATTTGCCAAGCCACATTGATGATGGCCGAGAAAAGCACGCCAGTATTGATTTTGTTGAAGACTTTGTTGACCTTGGATCCATTAAGCATGGCGAGGTAATTACCTATACCTTTAAGTTTAGCAATTCGGGTAACATTCCGTTGGTTATTAACGATGTAATTGCAGGTTGCGGTTGTACCAGAACTAATTTAAGCGATGAGGTGCTTAACCCTACCGAGGAAGCTTCGCTCGAGGTGGTTTTCGATAGCCGTGGATGGCACGGTTCGCAGTTTAAGTCGGTTACTCTTGTCTCTAATGCCAGAACTCCTAAGCGTTCAGTAACAATTAAAGTGAACGTAACTCAGTAAAAATAAAATTGAATAATCTTTAAAAATCACAATTATGACAAACACACTTTTTGTAATGTTACAGGCACAGACAGGGCAGGGAAGCCCTTACATGTCGTTTATTATGCTCGCGCTAATTATTGTAGTTTTCTACTTTTTCATGATACGCCCACAGATGAAGCGCCAAAAGGATTTAAGAAAATTCCAGGAGGCACTTCAAAAAGGCGACAAGGTTATAGTTGCTGGTGGTGTTTTTGGTAAGGTAGCCGATGTTAAAGACGATCATCTTGTTGTTGAAATATCTGATAACGTGAAAATTAAGGTGATTAAGAGCACCGTTCTTCGCGATTCGTCCGATTTGCAGCAGAAGTAGTATTTTTTTATACCTTTACAGAGTTCAGGGCATCTCGAGATACCGAGTGTTTTGAACTCTGTTTTTTTTGTGTAACAGATGCTTAGGCTATAAATGGATTATTCAACCGTAAAACGTTTCCTACAGGTATTTACCAAGCGCGATGTTAACCTCAATACAAGGTTTGCAATTTTCGCTTTTTTTGTGGTTGTTGCATCCATTTTGTGGTACTTAAACAAGCTTACCTACGAGTATACCACCAACATTACCTTCCCTTTAAAAATTGTAAATATGCCCAGCGGCAAAGTGCTGGTTGGTGAGCCACCCAAAGACATTCAGCTCCAGGTTAAAGCCTATGGATATACTTTGTTACGCTATAAGATGGGCGCATCGCTATTGCCCGTAGTAGTCGATTTAGATCAGACTCCAATGCTGTCGCTTAACGGTTCAAGCACAAAGAGTTATGTTCTTACCAATACCCTGCGAAATTCTATTGCAAATCAGCTTAAGGGAGAGTTGCAATTGGGCGTAATTGCTACAGATACTTTACATTTCGAGTTTACTACTAGGGTACAAAAAAGGGTTAAGGTTGAGCCAAAAGTTAGCTATTCGCTACTTAAACAGCATATGGTTACTGGTTCAATAAATGTAAGCCCCGATAGTATAACTATTAGTGGCACTCAAACATTAATCGATACCATAAATTCAATACAAACCAATGGAGTGCACATCGCTAACTTATCGGCAACATACTCCTCAAATATCTTGTTAAAGGAGATTTATCAGGTAAGCTATTCGCATCGAAAAGTGAAATTTTCAATACCCGTTGAGATGTTTACCGAGGCAAACTTGGCATCATCGGTTGAGATAAGAAACTTGCCCGATACCCTTAGGTTAATTCTATTGCCCCGAATGGTGAATGTGAAGTGCAATGTGGCGATTAGTAGTTACAAAGATTTGTTTGAAGATAATTTGGTTAGGCCATATGTAAATTTTGACGAATCGTTCTTAAATTCGGGTAACACCTTACAGGTACATGTCGATAGTAAGCAGGGGTTAGTTAGAGTTGTTGATGTTGAACCAAAGTATGTAGAGTATATAATTGAGCGTATTTGATGTTAAGGGTTGGGATAACAGGAGGAATTGGAAGCGGAAAATCAATGGTTTGCCGCGTTATTTCGGCAATGGGCTATCCTGTTTACGTTGCCGACCAGTGGGCACGCCAACTTACCAATTCGCACCCACAAATTGTTAGCGCTGTAACGGAACTATTTGGTAGTGATATCTACCAAGATGGTGAACTAAATCGGAAGCGGGTTGGGCAGATGGTTTTTGCCAACAAGCAGCTGCTTGACAAGCTAAATAGCATAATACATCCGGTTGTTGGGCAGCATTTTGAGGAGTGGGTACTTGAAAATTCTGCCCATAAGCTGGTTTTTAAAGAGGCCGCTGTGCTGTTTGAGAGCGGCGCCCACAGGCAGGTTAATAAGGTGGTAGCAGTTTGGGCACCCAATACCCTCAGAATTGAGCGAGTATGTAGGCGCGATGGCATAGCAAAGGAGGAAGTTGAGAACCGAATGGCTAACCAAATGCCTCAGGATGAATTGTTGAAACGATCTGATTTTATCATTAAAAATAATGAGGTTCAGTTGCTTACACCACAGGTTGTTGAACTAATTAATAATTTGTTAAGTATATAGTTTTTATTTTATGGCAAAGTATGGAAAATGGATTGCGGGTGGTTTAGGTTGGGCCTTTTTAGGGCCAATTGGCGGAATTATTGGTTTTGCACTAGGCTCGCTGCTCGAGAGTTCCGATAAAACGGTTTATACAGGTCAAACCAGCCGAAATAGTTTTTTGGTTAGCCTCCTTGTACTTGTAGCTGAGGTTATGCGTGCCGACGGTAAGGTGGTTCGCACGGAGCTAAACTATGTAAAACAGTATTTTCTGAAAAGCTTTGGCGAGTCGGCTTCAAAAGAGGCGCTAATGCTTTTACGCGATATTCTAACAAAAGACGTACCACTGAAGGATGTTTGCCATCAGGTGCGCGACAATATGGACTACTCGTCGCGTTTGCAGCTGCTGCATTTGCTTTTTGGGATTGCAACTTCCGATGGCGCGTTGCATCCCGGCGAGGCTAGCGTTATTAGTAACATATCGGCATGGATAAATGTTACAACCGCCGATTTCGAGTCCATTAAGTCGATGTTTGTCGATTCTACTGAGTCGAGCTACAAGGTACTTGAAGTATCGCCCAATGCTACTGTAGAAGAGATAAAGAAAGCATACCGTAGTATGGCTCGTAAGCATCACCCCGATAAGGTTAGCTACCTTGGGGAAGATATTCGTAAGGCAGCCAACGAGAAATTTCAGAAGATCAACGAGGCCTACGAGAAAATTAAGAAGGAGCGTGGGTTTGTTTAGTGGGTGAGTTTGGAGTTTA
>CAZTFJ010000266.1:0-3835 GCA_964612255.1 uncultured Rikenellaceae bacterium
AAACCGACTGGTTCATAGTGCTTGCCCCATGAAGTGGCGGGGGAAGTTGAACAAGAAAAAGAATACGCGTTTTTGTTCGATCTAACATATCTATTTCTTTTCTCACCCCAAAACCCCAAACTCCAACCCTCTATTCCTAGCTTCTTCCAAAACCCTAACCAGGGCATAGCGCATATTTGCCTCTGCCTTAACCGAGTCGTGAAATACTATAATTGCGCCGGGGCGAAGATTGTTTAACACTATGTTGGCGCAGCGCTTGGGGGTAACCCAGCGGCTATAATCCATGCTAAGTACGTTCCACATAACTATTTTGTAGCGCTGGCGTAGCTGGCGCGACTGGCTTTTTTTAATACGGCCATAAGGGGGACGAAACAAATTGGTATTTAACAGGTCGTTGGCCAAATCAACATCCTGCACATATTGACCCGTAGGAGTTTCCCAACCCTTTAAATGGCTGTAACTGTGGTTGCCCACGGCATGACCTTCATCGACAATTCGCTGAAATATCACGGGGTGCATCTCAACCTTTTTGCCCAGGCAAAAAAAGGTGGCCTTGGCATTGTAATCTTTCAGCGTATCGAGCACCCAAGACGTAATGTTCTCGGTGGGGCCATCGTCGAATGTGAGATATAAAGTATTAGTATTCTCGGGCATATTCCATACAAACCCGGGAAAAAACTTGGTAAATACTTTGGGTGGACTCAAATTAATCATACACCACAATTATCATCTGGCTAACCAAACGCATCAAACAACTCTTCCAACTCACTCTTGTGCTCATCGTTGCCATAGCTCTGCGCCATACGGTAAAGCTCTTGCAGTATATAAAGCGTGAGATCGGTTTCGTTCCGCACCGAGCTAACCAGCCTATCGGGTAGCGATAGCATGTAACCTACCTCCTCGGCGCTTTGTTGCACAAATATTTGCGAGTAGGCTGTTGCCTTGTCAATTGCGCCTGCCTGGTAGTAACCCTCAATAAGCGAAAGGGCAAAGTAGTTAAACGGAACAGTTTCGGGCGGCACAACCTCCATACATTTATCAAGAGCCTTAATGGCCATATCGTGCTTCTGCTCCTCATTTAGAGCCTTGGCTAAACGGCCAAATATGTTCCTATAGTTCGATATTATACGCGAGCTATTCTCATTGATATAAACATCGGGGTTGGCAAGGCTACGGTACTGGAACTTTTCCATTAGATTTTGATACAACTTATCCGAGTCGACCTTGCCATATCGGCCACCCTCTCGCTCATATTCTATGGGTACTAAACGGTAAGTAAGCCCCTCGAGTTGAAAAAACTTGTCGAGATTTTGATACGTATCGGTACTTACTGTTATGGCAAAATACATTGGTCGTTGCCAGTTGTTGTGAGCCATTAAATCCATAAGGAACTGACCATCCTTAAAAACGTAATTCGATGGTAAGCGCCAGCTCATAGTATCCACCACTTCGTTCATCCTTTCGGGACTAACAACCCCATTCTGTTTTACAGCCTCCTTATCAACAGGCAGATATAAATTACGTGAAGGAAAATAGTCGATGGTTTGATTTCGCTCAAAAGGGGAATTTAGCTTCGTACTGGGGTTATCGCTAAGCATAAAATCAACAGCCTTTTTAACATGAACCGGCTGGGTTATTCTATCGTTAGCCAGCACCACTTCGCGCTTGCCAAGCTCAAACTGGTCTTCGGTCATGCTAACAGGCAATGGCTCCGACTGGTATGCCTTGCGAATCATCTGGTTAATATACCAATCGGCTCGCAAATAGCTTAGGTTGGCCACCCTAACATCGGTTCTAACACCCTCAACCTCTTGAGCATACCAAAGGGGGAATGTATCGTTATCGCCATAAGAAAAAACAATGGCGTTGGGTTCCACACTATTTAGGATATTGTTTGCAAAATCGGCCGAGATGTATGCGCCCGAGCGGTCGTGGTCGTCCCAATTCTCAAAAGCCATTAGGCCAGGCACAAACACAAGCCCTAAGCCTGTTGCTAGGGCTGCGCCGGGCAAGTTATCAAAAGCTTTTTTTATACCCTGAAACAACGCCAACACGCCCAAACCAATCCATATGCTGTATGCATAAAAGCTACCTGCATAGGCATAATCGCGCTCGCGTGGCTGATAAGGCGTTTGGTTTAGGTAAACTACAATGGCAATACCCGTAAGCACAAAGAGAAGTGCCACAACCCAAAAATCTTTTTTATTACGTAGATATTGATATGCTAACCCAGCCAAACCAAGTATAAAGGGCAACATAAAGTAACGGTTGTGCGCCTTATTTTTGTAAGTTGATGGAAGATCGCTCTGCGAGCCTAACCGAGGCGTGTCAATAAAAGGTATTCCGCTTATCCAGTTACCCTTAACAGCCTCGCCATGGCCTTGAAGGTCGTTTTGCCTTCCTGCAAAGTTCCACATGAAGTATCGCCAGTACATATGCCCTACTTGGTAGGAGAAGAAAAAACGCAAATTCTCACCAAAGGTGGGTGCACGGCGAACCTCAGACTCACCTCCCTGCCCCGATACTCTAATGGGCCTTCCCTGAAAGTTGCTCCATTGCTTATAGGCCTGTATGTGCCTTGGCTCGGCGCTATACATCCTAGGGAATATAGTCTCGAAACGGCTATCGAACTCAAGCTCCGATTTACGGGTTGCAACAACGTATTTACCATCCTTTTGTATGTACTGCGGACGCCCCTGATTACGGGCCACTACAGGCGCATCGAACGATTGTCCCATAACTAACGGACGATCGCCATACTGCTCACGATTTAGATAGTAAAGCAACGAGAACATATCGTCGGGGGTATTCTGATTCATAGGCGGATTGGCCGACGACCGAATAACTATAAGCGCAAACGAGCTGTAACCAATTAGCACTACAGCAAAACTAACAATGATAGTATTTAGCACAGGTTTTGCATGCTTATGGGTATAAATAATCCCCCAAATAATAAGAGCAGCCACCACCAAAATGTAAAACAACAGACCCGATTTGTAGGGTAATCCAAAACCATTAACAAACATCAACTCAAACTTCGATGCCAATATTATGAAGCCTTGAATTATTCCGTACATCATTATTAGCAAAAGCACTACGCTTATTGCAAGTGCCCTTACTATGCCCCATGGTGTAACCTCGTACTTTTTAAAGTAGTAAACCATAACAATGGCCGGAATGGCCAGCAGGTTAAGCAAGTGCACACCTATTGATAAGCCCATTAGGTAGGCAATTAGCACAAGCCAACGATTGGCGTGGGGCTCATGGGCTACATTTTCCCACTTAAGAATTGCCCAAAAAACCAACGCTGTGAAAAGCGAGGAGGTGGCGTAAACCTCTGCCTCAACCGCCGAAAACCAAAACGTATCAGAAAAGGTGTAGGCCAATGCGCCCACTGCTCCCGCTCCGAGTATAAGAATTAGCTGGGTAATTGTAAATTGGCCCTCTTGTGGAGTAACCAGTTTGCGGGCTAAATGGGTAATTGTCCAAAAAAGGAAAAGTATGGTAAATGCGCTGGCAAGCGCCGACAGGGAGTTGGCAAATACTGGTATTAGCTCCGTTGTTGGAGCTAGCATAGTAAAAAAACGCATCAGCAGCATAAAAAATGGGGCTCCCGGCGGATGACCAACTTCCAGTTTATACCCGCTGGCAATAAACTCGCCACAATCCCAGAAACTGGCTGTTGGCTCTAGGGTTAATGTGTAAACTAATGCCGCAACGGCAAATATTAACCATCCCGTAATATTATTTAATTTCTGAAAATGCTTGAACGAAAACTGGCTCATATGCTAAATATTATTTTTTTGATGCACAATATTACTACTTTTTATGCAAC
>CAZTFJ010000266.1:3845-4559 GCA_964612255.1 uncultured Rikenellaceae bacterium
CCCATTAAAAAACCTTAACACCAAACCAATAAATAGCAATTAGCCAAAATACAATGCATCTGCTTAAGCAAAATTACACCTGGTTTGTTTATGTATTTAACACGTACATTAAACAGCAAAATTCTAAAAAAGAAAAAAATGGCACTATACTCACTAAAAACAACGCAACTATTCCCAACAACTAAGGAAACTCTCTGGGATTTTATATCATCGCCAAAAAACCTTAAAGAGATTACTCCCGATTTTATGGGATTTGACATTACATCGAAAAACCTTGAACCAACCATTTATGCCGGAATGATTATAGAGTACAAGGTAAGCCCCATAATGGGAATAAAAATGGATTGGGTTACCGAAATAACCCAAGTAAAGGAAGGTGAGATGTTTATTGACGAGCAAAGGTTTGGCCCCTATAAATTTTGGCATCACACACATAAAATATCACCCATTGATGGTGGAGTAATGATGAGCGATGTTGTGCACTACCTTCCGCCTATGGGAATAATTGGCAGAATGGCCAACTCATTAATCATAAAAAAACGTTTAAATCAAATATTTGAGTACCGAGAAGCCGAGCTAAAAAAGCGATTTGGCATTTTAGAAAAACTTTAAGCTAAAAAGACCGAAGTAGGTAACAATTTTGAGGTTTAATCCCTACTTCGGTCTTGTGAAACAATCCAGCTAGAAGAAAAGCGTATCGTTCTTGTTAGGTAT
>CAZTFJ010000267.1:0-380 GCA_964612255.1 uncultured Rikenellaceae bacterium
AATGGATCAAGGCCCTTGTCGATGGTTTCGATTACCGATTCCCAGGTTTCACACTCCTCGATGGTTATGTATATTCGGTTCTCGATAAAAATCTTTTCGAGCGACGACATGTGCCAGTTCTCCTCCAGCTCGCTTAGCCTAATCTCAAGCTCGCGGGTAAGCAGATATTTTGTTCGTTCAACCGAAGTGCGTAGTATCTCTTTAACACCCATAAAGCGGGGCTTATTGTCGAAAATGATACACGAGTTGGGCGAGAGAGAAATTTCGCAATCGGTAATTGCGTATAGCGCATCGATGGTTTTATCGGGCGAGATATCGGGCGACAGGTGAATGTGAATTTCTACATCCTGCGCAGTATTATCGTCAATTTTTTTAACTTT
>CAZTFJ010000267.1:390-4555 GCA_964612255.1 uncultured Rikenellaceae bacterium
TAGTCTCTATAACCTGGAGCAGTGAGCTGCCCCACCTGATGCAGGGGGCCAGAGTGCCCTTGTCGTTGGCCTTAAGTATTGATTCGATGAGCGTAGTGGTGGTTTTGCTGAAAGGAATATCCTTTATCACCAGCGTTTTGCGGTCGAGTTTATCTATTTTGGCTCTTATTTTTACCGCACCACCACGTAAACCATCGTTGTAACGAGAGCAATCGATATAACCGCCGGTTGGAAAATCGGGATATAATTCAAAGTCTTTACCTTTTAGATGCAGGATAGCAGCATCGATAATCTCGTTAAAGTTATGGGGCAATATTTTCGAGGCCAACCCAACTGCAATACCCTCAACACCTTGAGCAAGGAGCAGTGGAAATTTTAGGGGAAGTGTAACGGGTTCTTGGTTACGACCATCGTAGGTCTGCATCCACTCGGTGGTTTTAGGATTGAACACCACATCGAGCGCAAATTTGGACAACCTAGCCTCAATGTAACGGGGTGCGGCAGCGCCATCGCCGGTTAGTATGTTACCCCAGTTACCCTGCATATCGATAAGTAAATCTTTTTGTCCAAGCTGCACAAGGGCATCGCCAATTGAAGCATCGCCATGGGGATGATACTGCATGGTGTAACCAATAATATTGGCCACCTTGTTGTATCGGCCATCGTCGAGCCGTTTCATGGCGTGCAAAATTCTTCGCTGCACAGGCTTTAAACCATCGTCGAGGTGTGGTACGGCACGCTCAAGTATAACGTACGAGGCATAGTCGAGAAACCACTCCTTGTACATTCCCGAAACATTAACTTTTTTTGCCCCATCGCCAGTAAGTTTGGCAATGCGGGTATGCTCATCGGGTGAGGGTTTTCGAGTACCGTCACCATTCAATAAATCTTCCGCTTCAAAATCGTCGAATTGCATTGTATATGTTGCTATTTCTTGCTAATAGGTTAATACTATACCGTGGCCTCTTCCTCTTTTTCTACCTCAAGCATCGTTTCGCTTGCCTTTTCTGTAGCCACATCAGTAATTTCATCGAGTAAATCACCCTCAATCTTAAGGTTTTCTATAATAAACTCCTGCCTTTCGGGGGTATTTTTTCCCATGTAGAACGAAAGCAGATCAGCAATTTGGTCTTGTGATGAGATACGAACTGGGTCAAGCCTAATGTCTTCGCCAATAAAATTTTTGAACTCATCGGGCGAAATTTCACCCAACCCTTTAAAACGAGTAATTTCGGCTGTACTACCCAACTCTTTCAGGGCTTTATCTTTTTCGTTAATGCTGTAGCAATACTTAGTAGTTTTTTTATTCCTCACCCTAAAAAGTGGGGTTTGAAGAATAAACAGGTGTTCTTGACGAATAATATCGGGAAAGAATTGCAAGAAGAAGGTTATAAGCAGCAGGCGAATATGCATACCGTCCACATCGGCATCGGTAGCAATTACCACCTTATTGTAACGAATGTTTTCCACATCCTCCTCAATGTTAAGAGCGGCCTGAAGCAGGTTAAACTCCTCGTTCTCGTAAACTACTTTTTTGGTTAGCCCATAGCTGTTTAATGGTTTACCTCTTAGCGAGAAAACTCCTTGAGTATTCACATTACGACTTTTGGTGATAGAGCCACTGGCCGAATCCCCCTCGGTAATAAACAGCATAGAGTTGATGTTTCGCTCATCCTTGTCGCCATAGTGAATGCGGCAATCGCGCAATTTACGATTATGCAAATTGGCCTTTTTGGCTCTTTCGCGAGCCAACTTTTGTATACCCGAAATGGCCTTACGTTCCTTTTCCGACTCAAGAATTTTTTTAAGAATGGCATCGGCAACTTCGGGGTTTTTGTGAAGAAAATTGTCGAGCGAAGTTTTTACAAAATCGCCAATAAACTGGCGCACCGATGGGCCATTAGGCCCCATATCGCGGCTACCCAGCTTTGTTTTGGTTTGGCTTTCGAACACAGGCTCTTCAACCCTAACGCTTATTGCAGCTATAATGGATGTCCGAATATCGGATGCGTCAAAATCTTTTCGGTAAAAATCGCGAATAGTTTTAACAAAAGCCTCGCGGAAAGCAGCCAAATGAGTCCCCCCCTGAGTAGTGTGTTGCCCGTTAACAAAGGCGTAATAATCTTCGCCATAACCAACGCCGTGGGTAATGGCGAGCTCAATATCGGGCCCTTTTAAATGAATTGGAGTGTATAGCTCCTTACCCGAGAGCTGCTCGTTTAGCAAATCGAGCAAACCGTTTTTGGATATAAATGGAACGCCGTTGTACTTAATGGTTAGGCCAGTATTTAGATACGAGTAATTTCGCACCATTGATTCGATGTACTCGTTCTGAAAGTTGAACTCTCCAAAGAGCGATTGGTCGGGTAGAAATTCAACATAGGTTCCATTCCTGTCGTTAACGCCGTCAAAATCTTGCTGATTCACAATCTTACCACAGCTGTATTCCACCAATTTCGATTTGCCCTCGCGGAAACTTTGTATGCGAAAGTTGGTGGACAAAGCGTTAACGGCCTTTATACCAACACCGTTTAGGCCTACCGATTTTTTAAAAACTTTCGAGTCGTACTTGGCGCCTGTATTCATTTTTGACGACACATCAACCAGCTTGCCAAGCGGAATGCCCCGGCCAAAGTCACGAACCGATACTTTGTGATCTGATATATTTAGCTCAATGGTTCGGCCATTGCCCATCATAAACTCGTCAACCGAGTTATCGAATACTTCTTTTAATAACACGTAAATCCCGTCGTCGGGTTGCGAACCATCGCCCAGTTTACCCACATACATACCAGGGCGTAAGCGGATATGTTCATTCCACTCAAGCGTTCTAATACTATCTTCTGAATAAGTTCCGTCCATCATAATGTTACTACCTCCTAATTAACCCACAAAAGTAGAAATAAAAATCGCCTTTCAGAAAATTGTTTATCAACAGGAAATGAACAAGGTAGAGGGGGTATAGCTAGTTTAACATATTGATAAAAAATGGTTTGATGCTCTAACTCTTTAACCTGATTTTTTTGCTTTTTTTTTAATCAACATACATAAGACTCTCCTAACTATAAATAATAAAAAATGGGGTTACTTGCATAGCCCCATTTTTTATTACGTAATGAAAGAGTTATTACTCATACATCAACTTCTCAACATCCACTTTAGGCTTTTTGTTTTTGCGCGAGTGGAATATACGGAATACTACCGGAACCACTATTAGCGTAAGCAATGTTGATAGCGCCATACCGCCAATAATCACCCATGCCATACCGTTGCGCAGCTCGGCTCCCGAACCTGTGGCTAAGGCAACTGGCAACATCCCAACAATGGTTGAAATGGCTGTCATTAGTATTGGCCGGGTTCTAATTTTAACTGCACCCAGCAAGGCTTCGTCGGCCGATTTGCCTTGGGCAATGGCCTCGTTGGCAAAATCGACAAGCAGAATTGCATTTTTGGCCACCAGGCCAATAAGCATCACTAGGCCTAGCATGGCGTAAATACTCATTGCAGTGTTGGTTAACGCCAAAGCCAATACTGCCCCCAGAATGGATAGAGGGATGGAAAACATGACCACAAGCGGATCGGTCCAGTCGTTGTAAAGCACAACCATGGTTAAGTAAATTAAAACAACAGATAACAGCAAAGCCCCAGTAAGCACGCTCATAGAATCGGCCATAGATTTTAGGTCGCCTGTTGCCTCAATTTTCACTCCATCGGGAATGCCTAGAATTTCAAGCTGCTCTAAAAACTGGGTTGAAACCGTACCCGATGTAGTACCTAAAACTTGTGATCGAATGGTTACCGAACTATTACGATTGTAGCGCTCTAACTTGTTTGGGCCAGTGCTAAGGTTAATATCGGCAAACTGGTCGAGACGGATGGTTTCTCTTTGATTATTCACAAAGGTTAGTCCTTTAACGTCGTCAATTTGCTGACGGAATTCCCTGTCGGCCCTTATGTTGATATCGTACTCATAATTATCCTCGGTATATTTCAGCGTGTTATTCCCCTGAAAAACGGTTTGCATGGTAAGGCCAACATTATCCATGGTTAGCCCAAGTGCCGACATCTTATCGCGATTAACAGATACTGATATCTCTGGGGTACCACTCTCAACCGAAAGTTCCTGCTGCATTGTACCTGGAATGTTGCGCATTAAATCGAGGGC
>CAZTFJ010000268.1:0-1523 GCA_964612255.1 uncultured Rikenellaceae bacterium
AATCATCCTGTAGTCGTCGCTGTTGGTGTACTTCATCGCCAAATCTTCCATTTCCGATTTTAGCCTATACAACCCCAGCCTGTGGGCTAGCGGTGCGTAAAGGTGAAAAGTTTCCCACGATATTTTTAGCCTTACATCGGGTGGCATGGCGCTAAGGCTGCGCATCTCCTCCAATCTATCGGCTAGCTTAATAAGAATTCCCCGGGCATCGGTTGATAGGGTAAGAATAAGCTCCCTAAAATTCTCTGCCTGCTTGTTGGCGCCCTTTGGGCCGAGCGCCGCTCTTTTCGCTCACCCATCAACTACGTTGGCAATGGTTAGGCCGTAACGCTTTTCAATATCAACAATATTTAGCAGCTTATGAGTAATGGTATCGTGAAGCAAAGCGGCAACTATTGAGGTACCCCCCAGTCCAATTTCATCAACACAAATACGGGCAACATCAATAAGGTGAAACACGTAAGGATTACCGGCCGCCGTTTTTTTATCGGCATAAAGACTTGTAACCTCTTTAATTGCTTTTGATATTTGCTTAACATCATCGCGTGTAACGCTATTACGGCATGCCCTAAGTAGCCCTCTATACCTATTTATTACCTGTTGCTGATTTTTATCTTGCTCCATATTCAAACATCATTTTTTGTAAAAATAGCAAACACTTAAAACAAATGCCCAATTTAGGCTTTATTCTTTTGGCACAAAACAGCCGTAAGTTAACAAATGCTAAAGGCAAATACTAAGCAACCAGTTTGCTTTAAACTTAGTATCTTTATGCAAATTTTATAGAATGATGATACCAAAGGATATTATTGCCCGAGTTGAGCAGCTTCGAAAAGAAATAATTAGGCACAACCACCTGTACTACGTTGAGGCTAAGCCCGAAATTTCTGATTTTGAGTTTGATGCTATGCTCAGCGATTTGGAAGCTCTTGAAAAAAAATATCCCGATTTGGTTGATTCCTCCTCGCCAACCCAACGCGTTGGAAGCGATATATCGAAACGATTTGAGCAGGTTACGCACCAGTACCCCATGCTATCGCTGGCCAACACATACTCGTTTGCTGAGGTTAACGATTTTCATACCCGAATAGCCAAATTACTTTCGCAGCCTTGGCAGTACGTGTGCGAGCTAAAATACGATGGCACAGCCATAGGACTTACCTATAAAAGTGGGAAACTGCTCCGCGCGGTTACCCGAGGCGATGGTGTTCAGGGCGACGATGTTACGGCTAATGTTAGAACCATTCGGTCTATTCCGCTAACACTTACCGGAACCGATTACCCCGATGAGTTTGAAATTAGAGGCGAAATTTTTATGCCCCACGCCGTGTTTAACGAGCTAAATAGCAAGAGAACAGAGCAGGGCGAAACGCCATTTGCCAACCCAAGGAATGCGGCAGGGCAACGACGTCGGAACCCAGTACCGCTCTGCGACCTATCCGCTGAACCACGAACAGGAGGCGACTCCGATATCGGTCCGGGGTCGCTGCGCCGCAGCATTCTCAGACGCCAGTGTCGGCCCG
>CAZTFJ010000268.1:1533-4533 GCA_964612255.1 uncultured Rikenellaceae bacterium
GCTAAAGCAACTAAACCCTAAAATTGTTGCCGAAAGAAAACTCGATTGCCTGCTATACTTTATGCTTGGCGAGAACTTACCCTTCGATAATCATTACCAAAATTTGCTAAAAGCTAAGGATTGGGGTTTTAAAATTCCCGAAAACATAGTGCTTTGCCAAGGGGTTGACGAGGTTACTCAATTTATTGAACATTGGGATACAGCTCGCAAAGAGTTACCATACGATACCGATGGCGTGGTAATAAAAATTAACAGCTACCGGCAACAGAACCAGTTGGGCTACACCGCCAAAACACCACGCTGGGCAATTGCCTTTAAGTTCAAAGCCGAACAGGTTAGTACCAAATTACTATCAATAGATTATCAGGTGGGGCGCACAGGTGCCATTACCCCTGTTGCCAATCTTAAACCCGTGCAACTGGCAGGTACAACCGTTAAGCGTGCATCGCTTCATAACGCCGACCAAATGGCTATACTCGATTTGCATGAAGGCGATACCGTTTTGGTTGAAAAAGGAGGCGAGATTATCCCCAAAATTGTTGGCGTTGATGCCAAGCAAAGAGCAATAAACAGCAAGGTTTTTAAATACGTCACCCACTGTCCAGAGTGCGGAACAGAACTTTTTAGACCCGAGGGCGAAGCAAAGCACTACTGCCCCAATCAGGCTGGTTGCCCTCCCCAACTAAAAGGGCGTGTTATACATTTTATTAGCCGCAAGGCAATGGATATTGATGGGCTTGGCGAGGAAACCGTGGAGCTACTTTTTGCCAAAGGATTAATACATGACATTGCCGACCTATACAACCTAACATACGAGCAGCTAATTGATTTGGAACGCTTTGCCGATAAATCGGTAAAAAATGCGCTAGCTAGTATTGAAAAATCTAAAGAAAGACCTTTTCACAAGGTGCTTTTTGGACTAGGCATTCGGTATGTAGGCGAAACCACTGCGCGTAAACTTGCCACGCATTTTGGCTTGCTCGAAAACCTAAAACAAGCTACCTTTGAACAGCTAATTGAGGTTGATGAGGTTGGCGAGCGTATTGCCCAAAGCATTGTTTCGTTCTTTTCCGATACTAAAAACATTGAGCTAGTTAAAAGGCTTGAGGATGCTGGCCTTACGCTAGAGACAGAAATTAACCCTGACAACTCTTCAAATGGCATTTTAAACGGGCAGTCGGTGGTAATTTCGGGAACGTTTAGTCGCATTTCGCGTGATGAGCTCAAAGAATTGGTCATTCAGCATGGCGGCAAGATTGTTAGCTCCGTATCGGCAAGCACTAACCTGCTAATAGCAGGAGATAAAATGGGACCAGCCAAACTCGATAAGGCGAATAAGCTGGGAATTAAGATTATTTCAGAAGACAATTTTTTTGATTTGATAAAATAGCCAAATATCCAATAAAATATGTTTAATAATTTTAAGCTACGCATAGGCAATAGTAGGCTTCGTAAGCAGCTAAAAACCTTTACTCGCCACAAACAAGTACAGAATTTTGTGTCGGCTAGTGAGGTAGGGATTGTTTTTTATGCCACTACCACAAGTACATTTAAGCAGGTTTTTGAATTAACCGACTACCTTACAGGCAAAAATATGCAGGTTTCAATTATTGCCTATTGCCCCCTGAAGGAAATTCCCGAAGAGTTTATGCAATATGATAGCGTAAACCTTTTTTGCCGCAAAGATTTGAATTGGTTCGGCAAACCGGTTGCTCCGTTTGTTGATGAATTTATGAGGAGTAATCTCGATATACTCATCGATCTCTCCACTGAAGAAATATTTCCACTTAAGTGGCTTGTAGCACAATCAAAAGCTAAATTTAGGGTTGGTAACCTTAACTACCCCGACAACCCCAACGATTTAATTATTAACGTAAAACCCAACCAAGATTTAAGCTATCTGATTAGCCAAATTAAGCATTACTTAAATCTTATAAACAACAGTGCTGCGCAAAAGGGTTTTACAGAGGATTAAAAACTACAAGATTTAGACAAATCTTATAAAATATCAACATATGCATAACAAGTTCAAAGGATTGGGAGTAGCCATGGTAACTCCCTTTAACTCGCAAAACGAGATTGATTTTGGTGCCGTTGAAAACCTGGTAGAGCACCTTATTACTGGCGGCGTAAACTACATAGTGCTACTGGGCACTACCGCCGAATCGGTAACCCTATCCGATAAAGAAAAACAGGAACTGGTTAGCTTTGTTGTGGAAAAAAACAATGCACGAGTTCCGCTGGTAGTGGGTATGGGAAGCAACAATACCAGAGCCCTAATAAGTTCCATTCACAATTTCAATTTCACAGGTATTGATGGAATACTATCGGTTACACCATACTATAACAAACCTACCCAGCTGGGCTTGGAACTACATTATAAAGCCATTGCAGCCGAAACAGAGCTGCCAATTATTCTGTACAACGTACCCGGTAGAACTGGCGTAAATATGAGTACTGAAACCACCCTAAAGCTTGCTAGGGATGTAAAAAACATTGTAGCAGTAAAAGAGGCATCGGGCAACCTGAATCAGCAAAGCTACCTGCTGCGCGATAAACCAGACGATTTCTTAATCCTTTCGGGCGACGATGGCCTGGCACTACCACAAATGGCAATGGGTTTCGATGGGGTTATTTCGGTAGGAGGAAACGCATTCCCCAAGCAGTTCTCAAACCTAATACATCTTGCTGGCAATGGTGAACTAGCTAAAGCCCGCCAGCTGCATTACCAGCTAATTGAAATAGTAGATAACCTTTTTGCCGAAGGCAATCCGGGTGGAGTAAAAGCCGCGTTAAATATACTGGGGTTAATTGACAATAACCTCCGACTTCCACTTGCCCCAGTAAGCAATACAACTTACAATAGGCTTAGAAGTCTTATTGAAAAGATGTAAGTAAAGCAAATAATTATTCTCTGTGCTCAATTTTTTTAAGCCTATTTTTTTTGCCTTAACCTCTCCGGAATCAGCACGATAAAGTTTTTTAACAAATTTTTCAAGA
>CAZTFJ010000269.1:0-4530 GCA_964612255.1 uncultured Rikenellaceae bacterium
CGCTGTAAGTGGTTGATTGTTAGGGTAGCGAGAGGCGGGCTTGAACCGCCGACCTTCCCGATTGCCAATCGGGACGCTCTAACCCCAAGAGTCGCCGTTATGAAGTTTTACCCTCTGCTATGAGGCGTTCAATGTACTGTCTACTTTTCATCCGCTTGATCTCGCGCTCACGCGCAAGGGCGTTAGTCTTGCTGTCGTGCTGCTGCGTCCATACCACGCGCCATGGCCTGTAGGGCTTAGTCGAGGGGGTTGCACCCTGGTTATGGCGCTTAAGCCTCGCTGCCATGTCCTCGCAGCTGCCCACGTAGTAGCGGCCATTGGGCTCGCTTTCGAGAATGTTTGTGAAGTAGGGCATGTCCTGAGTTATAACGTATTTTGTGTGTCAAATTCTATGCAAAACAAAAAACCACCTACCTCGATAAACGCTGTAAGTGGTTGATTGTTAGGGTAGCGAGAGGCGGGCTTGAACCGCCGACCTCGTGATTATGAATCACGCGCTCTAACCAGCTGAGCTACCTCGCCATTATTTAAAGAATCTTTTCGATGAACCGCCGACCTTCCCGATTGCCAATCGGGACGCTCTAACCCTGCCTACCGTCAGGCAGGCTGCTGAACTACCTCGCCATCAAATTTGCGGGGCAAAAGTATGAAATATTTTTTATCCCCCAAACGTTTATGGTAAAAATTTAAGATACTTGAATGCTATGGCTCTGCTATTGTTGCTCGTTGTTATTAACATTCAGGCCTTTGCTTGTTAATAAAAATTAGGAGGTTTTCTATCAATTTTATCATATAATTGACTATATTGCCAAAAGAAGATTATAATTAATCAGGTTTTACAGCCTACTTATGGGATTTGTTTATGGAGAATGTTGATGTGAATAATAAAATTGAGCTTGAGTTTACCTTTAATACCTCGCCAAATATTCTTTTTAATAGGTTAAGCACTCCATCTGGTTTGTCGGAGTGGTTTGCCGATGATGTAAATCTCGATGGTGATACATATACCTTTATATGGGATAACTCCGAGAGCCAAGCCGAGATGATACAAAAGAAGGACAACAAATTAATCCGCTTTAGATGGATTGAAGACGGAGTGCCTGTTGATGATAAGGCCTACTTTGAGTTCCGCATTACCTTCGACGATATTACTGGTGGGGTTGCCCTTCATGTTACTGAGCAGCTGGTTGACAATGATGTTGACGATGCTATTTCGCTCTGGAATTGCCAAATTGCCGAGCTGAAAAGGATACTGGGGTTATAACCAATTTTAAGCAAAATCAATTTATGCTCTAGCATGTATTAATGTTTGATGCATTGAGATGTCAATCATCTTCCTACTTGTGGCATTTTTTTATGCAGGCCATTCCCCCCAATTATTTAACAGGATTTATCGGTTATTCTACCTCTATTTTTCTATTTTTGCACAACAATTATAACAGAGTTGTTAAGTGAAAAAGCTGCACTGGTTTATTCTTAAGTCGTATTTGGGACCAATGATCATGACGTTTTTCATCGTTATGTTCATCCTCCTTATGCAGTTCCTTTGGAAATACATTGACGATTTGGTAGGGAAAGGGCTTGATACCTTTGTTATTGCCGAACTTTTGTTGTACGCTTCGGCAAGTTTAGTTCCTATGGCGCTTCCTTTGTCAACACTGCTTGCATCGTTGATGACCCTTGGCAATTTGGGCGAAAACAACGAGCTGTTGGCTATGAAATCGGCCGGAATCTCTCTCCCTCGTATAATGCGCCCTTTGATAATTGTTACAGTTGTTATTTCGCTGGGTGCATTCTTTTTTTCGAATAATGTTTTGCCATACACAAACCTTAAAATGAGTACCTTGTTGTGGGATGTTCGTCAACAACGCCCCGAGTTGCAAATTAGGGTAGGTGTGTTTAATAACGATATTGAAGGCTACAGCATAAAGATTGGTGATAGAGATCCCAAAACAAATCTTATGCGCAATGTGCTAATATACGACCATCGTTCAAAAGAGGGAAATCTTATGGTTACTGTTGCCGACTCGGGCTACATGAGGTTAACCAACGACGAAAAGTATATGATGATTACCCTGTACAATGGTTATACGTATGAGGAAATGCTCGAAAGTAGAGCTGTACGAAGAACAAATAGCCGAAAATTTCCTGCTCGTAGGAATGGTTTTGAGGAGCAAGTTGTACTTCTTGAACTCCAGGGTTTTGGGCTCGAACGAAGTGGTGACGACCTTTTTAAAAGTAGTTTTCATGCACTCAACCTTTCGCAGCTAACAACCGCTCGCGATTCGCTTGGCAAAGAAATTAGTAAGCGAAAAGAGTCTGCCATTAACAATTTGCTGAAACACTCCTTGTTCAAGAATCCCACGCATTTAACTCGCGATAGCTCGGCTGCTATTACTTACACACTTGATAAAGACTCACTTTTTAATAGATTAAATCCTCGCGAACAGGGAACCACCTTAGCCCGAGCCCTGTCATCGGCCCGTTCGGCTAAAAGTTCAGTTAGTTCAACAGCGAATGAACTAAAAACACGTTCAAAATATATGACTAGGCATACCATAGAGTGGCATCGTAAATTTGCGCTCTCCTTTGCTTGTTTCGTATTTTTCTTTATTGGTGCACCCCTTGGAGCAATTATTCGCAAGGGAGGATTAGGTATGCCAGTTGTAGTATCGGTGCTGTTTTTTGTGGTATATTACGTAATTTCACTTACCGGTGAAAAGTTTGCTCGGGAGCTTATCTGGGATCCTCACGTGGGGATGTGGGTATCGTCATTTATACTATTACCCCTCGGTGTTTTTCTCTCGTATAAAGCAACCACCGACTCGGTAATCATGAATGCCGATTTTTATCTAAATGCTTTTAAGAAGTTTCTCACGTTTCACAAAAAGGTGAAGCAGTTCGTTAAGCGATAGTGATGCGGATACTGGTATTGGCCAATAAAATTCCTTACCCTACAACCGATGGGGGCGCTTTAGCTACATACAATATGATAATGGGGCTTTCTGAAGCTGGAGCGCAAATTTCGCTATTGGCTATGCAAACCCCAAAGCATCCTGGCCCAAGCAATGGGTTTCCCATCGATTTTCAAAAATCAATTAAGGTGCACATCGTAGATGTGTGTACTCGTATCAATCCCCTTAAGGCTATTTTAAACCTTCTGTTTTCTCATAAGCCATATAACGCCCAGCGATTTGTTTCGAGTAAATTCTCTAAAAAGCTTAATCTGCTGCTAAGGTCAGAACAGTTTGATATGGTGCAGCTCGAGGGGCTTTACCTTACCCCGTATATCAATATAATTAGAAATGCATTTACAGGATCAATTGCACTTAGGGCGCATAATGTGGAGTGGGAGATTTGGCAAAGAGCATCGGCAAACTCAACAAATTTCTTTAAAAGATGGTATTTTGGCCTATTGGCCAAACGCCTTAAAATTATGGAGCAGACTGCATTGGGGCAAATCGATTTGCTAGTTCCAATTACCCAGCGCGATGCATCAATGCTTAAAGAGTTAGGCTTTAATGGGAAAACTTTTGTTTGTCAGGTCGGTTATAACATCTCGTTTGATAAGGCAGATCAAAATGATATGGGGTTTGAACATCCTTCAATTTTCCATTTGGGAGGGCTCGATTGGTTTCCAAATCAAGAGGGAATACTCTGGTTTTTGAAACATTGCTGGCCATTAATTTTTGCAAAATACCCTGACACAAAATTCTATATTGCTGGTCGTAATGCGCCAAAATGGTTGGTAAGGCAAATAGCCGAGCATCCTGGGGTTGTCTATTGTGGTGAGGTTCCCAATGCAAAGCAATTTATGGAGAGCAAGGGAATAATGGTAGTTCCACTTTTAACCGGAAGCGGAATGCGCGTAAAAATTGTGGAGGGGATGTCGCTTGGCAAAGCCATTGTAAGTACTACAATTGGTGCCGAGGGTATTGAAGCTGAGGATGGAGAGCAATTACGAATTGCCGACTCTCCCGATGATTTTGTGAATGCTCTTGAGCCTTTGCTATTCGATAGGCAAATGATTATAAGCATAGGCAAAAAGGCCAGAGAATTTGCTATGGTAAACCTAAACAATAGGGATATCACATTTAAACTTTTTGAGTTTTATTCGCAGCGTTTTTGTTTTCGCTTACAAAAACATTAATACCTGCCACTGCTAAAATGGCAAATCTTTTTTGTAATTTTGCGCAAAACAATTAATGCGAGGTGTCAATTCTTTTCTTCATTTCTGTGTTTCTGCTGTTTCACTCGTACATTTTGTACCCTTTCCTTTTGTGGTTACTTACTAAAAGCAAAGGGCTCTGCTTTCAGCACTATGAGGCTGACGATACGCTTCCTGACGTTGCCATAGTTATGGCAGTTCATAATGAGGAATTAGTTATTAAACAAAAGGTTGAAAGCATTTTTGCCTCAGACTATCCCTTACATAAACTTTCCGTTTTTGTAGGCTCCGATTGCTCAACCGACAAAACCAACCAGATTTTAGAGCAATTGTCGCAAAAATACTTGCAGCTAACAGTTCTT
>CAZTFJ010000270.1:0-289 GCA_964612255.1 uncultured Rikenellaceae bacterium
AGTACCAGAGTGGAGCCTAACTCGCATCCTAGGTGGGCTAGTCCAAATACTAGTGCCACAAATCAGTATGGTTTTTCAGCTTTGCCATCAGGTGCCCGTAGTTTTGATGGGTCATACTATCAAATTGGTACAAATGCTTACTTCTGGATTGATAAGCAGAATAGCGTTGAGAATAATGTTTGTGCAGAGTTAGCTTTTGATATTGATGATGTTATTCCTTTTGAGTACGAAGTAAATCGTGGTCATGCTATCCGTTGTATTAAGGATAGAGACCTGCCAACCGTTACCA
>CAZTFJ010000270.1:299-782 GCA_964612255.1 uncultured Rikenellaceae bacterium
AACCGATATTTCTGAAATATCAGTAACCGCAGCTAAATCGGGTGGTAATATTACCAGTGATGGCGGTAGCAGCATAACTTCGCGTGAGGTTGTATGGAGCACTAGCGAGAATCCTACCATCGAAAATAACGAAGGAATTACCGAGGATGGTGCTGATGTAGGATCATACGTGAGCCAATTGGCTGATCTTTCACCAAGTACATTATATTATGTTAGAGCTTATGCTACCAATAGTTTAGGAACTAGCTATGGGGCGCAGGTAAGTTTTACTACTCCTGAAGGGACAGCCCCAGTAATGCCTCTGGGGGCAGGTACTGAGACTGAACCATACCTAATCGAAAGTCTAAATAACCTTTTGTGGCTTTCAGAAAACTCTACTGATTGGGATAAGTACTATTTGCAAACCGTTGACATTAATGCTTCAGACACCAAAATTTGGAATGACGGTTTAGGTTGGTCTTCAGTTGGTATAAATGGCAATCC
>CAZTFJ010000270.1:792-4529 GCA_964612255.1 uncultured Rikenellaceae bacterium
GGGGGGGGGGGGGGGGGGGGGGGGGGAGGGAGAGGGGGGGGGGGGGGGGGGGGGTGTCCGTATATGCAGAAAGATAAAAGCGGCCCGGAACGATCCGGGCCGCAAACCGTTGATATTAATGCGTCTGAGACTAAGATTTGGAATGACGGTTTGGGCTGGTCTTCAGTTGGTTTTAATGGAAATTTTTTCACTGGTACTTACGATGGAGGAGGACATTCAATAACGGGGCTTAACATAAATAGGCCTGGTGATGTCAATATTGGTTTATTTGGATACACCTCTGCTGCTGTAATTAAAAATGTGAAACTATTGTCGGCCGAAGTAGTTGCCGATAATACTATTGGAGTGATTGTAGGTAATGCAATAGGTACTAATTTTGATAATTGCTTAGCTGATGGAACTGTAACAGGTAGTCGAATTATTGGGGGATTAGTTGGAAGTGTTAATTCGAATACTGTTTTAACCAATTGCTCCTCACAGGTTGCAATTGAAGGGAATTATAATATTGGTGGTCTAATAGGGTATTCATCTTCATCGTCATTATCGCACTGTTCGTCAAACTTAAATATTACTGCTAGTAATTATCGTATAGGTGGATTGGTTGGCGAATCAAATAGTTCAACAATAGAGTATTCGTTTGCAAGGGGTACATTAACTGGTACTTACTATCTGGGTGGTCTTGTTGGGTCAAGCCAAAATGGTAATGCAATAAGCAATTGCTATTCTTTAACCGATATACAATCTTCGGAGTGGGGTAAAGGAGGTATAGTAGGCGAGAATAACAATTCGTCTATAGTTAATTGTTTTGCGGCAGGGCCAATTTTACAAGAGGGTTCATCGAGTGGACTTGTTGGTTCCGATGAGAGTGGTAGCGTAACAAACAGCCTGTGGGATGTTGAAACTACAGGTTGTCCTTATACCGGGCAAAACGCTTCCATTTGGGGTACAGGGTTAACTACTGCTCAAATGAAGCTAAAATCGACATACGAGAATGCCGGTTGGCTATTTGTTGCCGGAGGTGGCGATGAAATTTGGAATATTGGTAATGGTCGAAATCTTGGTTATCCCTACCTAAAATGGGAGTTCCCAACCGATCCTGCCGATAATCCTCCTGTTTTAACCACTTCCTCGGTAGAAATAATTTCCGACTCAGAAGTAACGGTTTCGGGAACCATCGAATCTCTAGGAAATCCTGCTCCAACGCAGCATGGGTTTTGCTATGGTACAGAACCCAATCCAACATTAGAAGATTTGCATACCAATCTTGGAAGCCCTACTCAAACCGGAACTTTTTCTGCACAGCTAACTAGTTTAACTACCGAAGTGTATTATGTTAGAGCATATGCAGTAACAGATAATGGGGTGAGTTACGGGAACACCATCTCCTTTATTCCGTTTTCTGCGCCTCAGGGTGTTGGAACCATAGATAATCCCTACCTAATATCTTCACTTGGTAATTTGTACTGGTTATCGGAGAATTCTCAACATTGGGATAAGCATTACCTGCAAACAGCAGATATTGATGCATCTTCTACCGCAAACTGGAATGGTGGTGCTGGGTTTAAACCAATTGGTACCGATTCAGCTCCATTTACCGGTTTGTATAATGGTGGAGGTAATACAATAAGCAATTTGTATATAAATAACCCTGAACTCAATAGAGTTGGCCTGTTTGGATATGTTACCGGGTCTACAGCGTTTCAGGCATCGTTACAAGGAATATCACTAACTTCAGCATCAGTGTCTGGTAGAGAATATGTTGGGACATTGGTTGGTTTTGTTGAAGCGAATGCTGATGTGAGTAGTTGTTTTGTTTCGGGTACTATAACTGCCCAGTATGGCAATGTTGGGGGTGTTGCTGGGTTTGCTCATAATATAAATATTAATGAAGTAGGTGCTAACGTTATTGTTAACGGTCAGAATTACTCTGGAGGGCTAGTTGGCTCTGCAGGTTGGTTGGTAGCTATTTCTAACTCTTATGCACTAGGGCAGGTGGCAGGTAACGAGTTCGTTGGAGGTATTACTGGTTATTTAGAAACCAGTTTAAACAATTCTTTTAGTGCTGTGGCTGTTTCGGGTAGTAACTATGTTGGCGGTTTGGTTGGCGGCAACGGAACCGAGGCAACAACATCTTATTGCTACTTCGATACTCAAGTGTCATCAACATCGTATTCTGCTCTGGGAGTTGGTAGAACAACCGATCAGATGACATATCCCTACGACGCTTCTACATACGAGAATTGGGAGTTTGGAAGCATCTGGGCCGAGGATTCCGATCTTTCCCAAAACAATGGATATCCATTCCTGCTCACCAATTATTTGCCTTCACTAAAAACCAATTTGTTAACTGATTTATTATCAACCTCTGTAAAGGCAGGAGGGATTGTGCTGTCCGAGGGAAATGATGCTGTTACATCAAGGGGTGCTGTTTGGTCAACAGCACAAAACCCAACAACTGATAATAACGAGGGAAAAACAGAGGATGGAACTGGTGCAGGAGAGTTTGTTAGCATAGTTGAGGGTCTTACCCCAAATACAGTTTACTTCATCAGGCCCTATGCCGCAAATAGTTTCGGAACAGTTTATGGCGATGAGTTTAGTTTTAGAACTTACATGGCAGGAGGTAGCGTTCAGGATAACGAGGGGAACTTATATCCTACCATACAGATTGGTAACCAAGTGTGGATGGCCAAGAACTTAGGCGTTGGTCACTATAATAATGGCGATGAGATTCCTACAGGTTTTGATTACGATGGTTGGGTTAGTACTACCGAAGGAGCCTTTTCTGTTTACAACCATACCTCAGTTGATGAGGTAGATTCGTACGAAAAGATGTTAAATGATTTTGGCGCACTTTACAATGCCTATGCTGTTACCGATTCTCGTGGTATTTGCCCTACGGGCTGGAGAGTACCAAACTCCGACGATTGGGCAATTCTTGAAGGTACAGTTGATACTGAATATGGTGTTGGTGATGCCATTTGGGATAATTACGATTTTAGAGGATCTGATGGTGGGCTTAAACTGAAGTCACAAACATTATGGTATCAGGATGCTAATGGAGACGATACGTTTGGATTTAGAGCTTTACCTACTGGTGATAACACAGGAAATTTTTATGGATTTAAGGAGTCTACTTCATGGTGGTGCTATAATGATAACTTGCGGAGACAACTTTTGTGGGATAATAACCAAATAGGAAAGTATGGCTGCGAGCCGTATTATGGTTTGTCGGTTAGGTGTATCAAAAACACCTCGGTAGTAACATCTGATGCTACAGAAATACAAGTAAATTCTGCTAAAGTTGAGGTTTCAATTATTGATAATGGTTTTACTGTACAGAGCCGTGGCTTGGTATGGGGAACTACTCCAAATCCAACGGTTGAAGAAAATACGGCTATGTATAGTGAGGATTTAGGCGTTGGAGTTTTTCAGGTAGCTATAAATGAACTTACGGCCAATACAACCTACTACGCACGTGGTACGGCAGTTGTTGATGGGGTGCTAGAGTATGGTAATGAGATATCATTCACAACCACTGTCCCTGTTGAACCATTTGCCGGTGGTTCAGGTACAGTTGAGGATCCATACCTGGTTGCCAATGCGGCTCAGCTTAATAACGTAAGGAATTACCTCGGTTCGCACTTTTTACAAATTGCCGATATCGATTTAAGCGACCCTGCTTGGACGAATAATGAGGGTTGGGATCCCATAGGAGAGTATGGTTACGACCAGAA
>CAZTFJ010000271.1:0-4517 GCA_964612255.1 uncultured Rikenellaceae bacterium
GAACTCTAAACTCTATATTCAATTGACGCTGCCATGACCTTCGGACGATGGCAGGACAATCAACCAATCAACTAATCAGTCAATCACTCAAAACTTTCAACT
The DNA here is from genome assembly GCA_964612255.1 of uncultured Rikenellaceae bacterium. Lineage (GTDB taxonomy): Bacteria > Bacteroidota > Bacteroidia > Bacteroidales > Tenuifilaceae > Perlabentimonas. The sequence goes on from CAZTFJ010000271.1 coordinate 103, forward strand.
TTCAATTATCAACTTTTAACTCTAGGCACTCTATGAACTTTATGAACTCTAAACTCTATATTCAATTGACGCTGCCATGACCTTCGGACGATGGCAGGACAATCAACCAATCAACTAATCAGTCAATCACTCAAAACTTTCAACTTTCAATTATCAACTTTTAACTCTAGGCACTCTATGAACTTTATGAACTCTAAACTCTATATTCAATTGACGCTGCCATGACCTTCGGACGATGGCAGGTCAATCCCATTCAATTATCCAATCCCCCAACCGCTTTAGGTTGGTATATTCAATCTAAGAAAGAAAAAGGGGCGACAATAATTGCTTGCCACCCCTTTTTAGCTGTTCTTTCCTGTTTATCTGTTTATTACTAGTTTAACAGTAATCCATTCTCCCCCCGATGATACCCTTAGTATATATACCCCAGGGGCATAATGTGTCACATCAATCCGATGTGTGAACGATTGGTCTTGTTCCATGGTGTGCGAGTAAACCTTTTGACCGCTTGGTGATACGAGCTCTATAGCAAACAGGGCAGGTTGCTTGGGCTCAATATTAACCGTAATCCACTGGTCGGCTGGGTTGGGGAATACTGTAACTATGGTGTTTGTGCCGGGCATTACCTGTACCGACGAAATGGTTAGGTTTATAGTGTCTGAGGCCTCGCAGCCAAACTGGTTAGTAACGGTTAACCAGTATTCTCCTGGGTTATCCACTGTTATCGATGGTGATGTTTCGGTTGTGCTCCATAGATAATCAACATTGCTTATTCCCGATTCAATGGTGTAGGGGAAAGTAACCTCAAGGTCATCGCCTAAATCTAAGTCGGGAGTTGGGTGTACGGTTAGGTTAAGCTCTGTTTTATTGCCTGGCCGTTCGTTGTAGTCAATCCAAGCCGATAGCTTGTGAGTACCCTCTTCGGCTTCAAACTTTTCGGTAAATGTATGGCTAACGGTTTGGTTGTGTTCAAGTGCTTGTTCAAGAGTAATTGTTTCCGATACGGTTTCTTCGTTTACACGATAGCTTGCAGTAAGCTCTGTTCCCGCATCAATTGTTTGGTTTCGTTGGTTCTCAATGGTTATTTCAACCGTTAGCTCGTCCTCATTGCATGCTTGCGACGATGGTGATGTAATGTTAGCCACGTATATGCGCGATGAGTAGTCGAAAATAATGCTAATCTCATCGTAGCCTTCACAGCCATACTGGTTGGTGACTGTAACCGAGTATGTTCCTGTTTCGGTGGCTGTTAGCGTTTGGTCGTCTGATCCATCTTGCCACAAGTACTTTTCATATCCTGCACCGGCATCGAGTGTTACCGGATCGTATGCTTCAAAGTCCTCGCCTAGGTCAACAATTGGTGTGGGGTAGTGCTCAACGCTTAGTGCTAGGGTGTTGTTATTAGTTATCTTATCTAACGGATGATTTGCAGATATGCTGATGCTATACTCCGATTCTGCCGAAAGATCTAGCGTGGTGCTTAGCGTAAAGCTGGCTTTTTCGCCAGGTTCAAGCCTTTGGTCAATTGTAAGGGTTTCGTTTATTGCATCTTGCGACTCTACCTCAATGCTAATGGGCATTGTGTCGCCAACTTTTAGCGTATCTGTTCCAAGGTTGGATATCTCAATGCTAATAGATTCTGATGAGGTAAGGTCGCAACTCGATGTGGGCGTAAACATATTGCTCACAGCATAGTCGGCCACTAATAGTGTGATGTTAACCTCGTCGTATGTCTGGCATCCATGCTCGCTTGTTACCAAAACGTGATAAAGTCCTGTTTCAGTAACGGTATAGGTTTGCTCAGCCGATTCGTCTTGCCATAAATACGACTGGTATCCGGCGCCGGCATCGAGCACAACGGGGTCGTAGGTAATTAAATCGTCGCCAAGGTCAACCTCTGGGTTGGGGTAATGCTCTACGGTTGTTGTAAATGAGTTGTTGGCGGCATTGTTGTCCAACGGATGGTTAACGGTTGCCACAAACTCATAGCTAATTGTTTCGCTAAGGTTGGCTTTTGTGGCAAGGGTTACATTCACTTTTTGCTCGGGCTCAACCCTTTGGGTTAGGACGTATTCCTCCGATGCAACCTCAACCGTGTTTGCAAAAACAGTGATGGGGAGCACATTGCCAACCAGCAGCGTGTCGGTTCCAGTATTTGCAATTTCAAGCGTAATGGTTTCGCTGGATGTTCGCTCGCAACCCGATGTGGGCGAGAGAATAGCTGATACAGAGTAGTCGGGTATAAGCACATCAACCCGAACCTCATCGGAGCCTTGGCAGCCGTTGGCGTCGGTAACAGTAACGCTATAGTTGCCAGTTTCGGTAACGGTAAAGGTCTGGTTTTCCGAATCGTCTTGCCATAGGTACGATTCGTATCCTGCTCCGGCATCGAGCACAAGCGAGCCATTTTTTATTACCCTGTCGTCACCCAGGTCAACTACCGGATTTCCCCAAGCAAATATATCCACAGCAAGGCTATCGTTTGCCGAGTTCCTATCGATTGGTGCAATTACCTTTGCAGCAATGGTGTGCTGGCTGGCCGTGCTAAGGTCGAGGGTGTGAGCAAGGGTGATATCGAGCGTTTGGCTTGGTTCAAGGTTGCTTTCCATGGTAAAACTCTCAGTTGCAACCAGGGTTTGTTTATGCCAAAGTTCAATTTCTAACTCTTCGCCTGCGGTTAGCCTATCGGTGCCCATATTGGCAACTCTTACTTCAACCTGATTGCTGGTGCCTAGTACGCAGCTGCTAACGGGCGAAATGATTTCGGCAATGGAGTAGTCGGGCATAAGGATAGTTACGTCAATCTCTTGGTACCCCTGGCAACCATTACCGTCGGTAACCAGCACGCCGTATGTTCCGCTCTGGTTGGCAGTATATGTTTGTTCTGCTGATACGTTTGTGCTGTTGTAAGTCCATTGGTAGGCAGAGTAACCCTCGCCGGCATCGATTACCAGCGGAACATTTGATACCGTTCCGTCGGCATAATTCAGACTTAGGTTTACCTCTGGGTATGAGTTGATGGTTTGGGTAATGCTATTGTTTTCGAAGCCATCGTTTTGCATATCAACCCAGAATAACACTGTGTACTCGTCGGGTTGCGACAGGTCGATGGTGTTGGGGAGGGCGATGTCGAATGTGCTACCCACGGCAATTTCTTCTGTGGTTGTGAAGGTCTCGGGGTAATCAACACCATCAAGGGTGTATCCAACATCAATAACACGCCCAATGGGGATTGGATAGTTCCCGTTGTTTTGAACTCTGTATGTGATATTTTCCTGATTTGTAAGACCACAGCCCGAGGTTGGATCAAGCACCTCTAGTAGCTCAATGTCATCTTTGTAGAAAGTTAGCGTGATTTCGTCGGTGCCCTGACAGCCTGAAAAATCGGTAACCGTTACGCTGTATGTACCACTTTCGGTGGCGTTGAAAATCCGCTCGGTGCTCTCGTCTTGCCATAGGTACTGATCGAAATAGCCGGGGTCAAGGTTCTTTTCCCAGGCGTAAATGTCGCCACCTGCTCCAAGGTCGGGTTGAGGGAAGCCTAAAGCGTACACCGATTTATTTCGGCTGTTATTGTCGTAGTCAACCTCCTCGGCAGCGGAGCTAATATCAACCTGCACGGTTGCGCTGCTTAACGTGCTAAGGTCAAGCGTTTGGGTGAGGGTGAATTGCTCAGAGCTTTTTGATGCTAAATTCTGAGCCAAGGTAATGGTTTCTGTGCCAACCAAGGTGCCATCGAGGTATAGGTCAACGTCGATATTTGTGCCAGCAGCATAGGTGGTGTTGCCGTTGTTTGTAATAGCTATGGTCACTGGCGAATCGCTTGTTAGTTCACAATCTGTATTAGGCGAAATTATCGACGAAATCTCCAAGTCGGAAGATATAATGGTCATGCTTGCATCTGATGAGCATCCAAAGCTGTTTGTAACAGTTACCTCGTAAGCAGGGTAATCTGTTGGGTTGAATACTGTATATGTTGAACTGCTAGATGCATCGTGCCACACGTATGTGTAGGTGTCTTCCTCGTTGTAGGGTTCTGAGTAGGTCGGAACTATCTCGTATACCTCGTACTCGTCGAAAATCTTATAAAGTACAGCAGGTTCAATGCTTGCCGTTGGCGACGGATTGATAGTGGCTGTGATGCTTAGCTCATTATTGCTCGTATTTGGATCGTTGGTAGTAGATACGCTGAAGTTAATGTAATTGTCGCCAATGGGTAGGTTTACCTGTTCGGGAAATTCGAATACAATTTCTTCGCCAATTCCAAGTGCCTCGGTAAGTTCTAGTGTCTCGTTTTGAGTACTAACGGGTGTGTTTGCCGAAAGAGTTATGTTAGTGTCTAAAACTCAGAGAAGCTAAGTTTCATATCGTAGCAGTACCAACTCCGGTGAATGCTGATCATACGCCTGATTTAA
>CAZTFJ010000272.1:0-4494 GCA_964612255.1 uncultured Rikenellaceae bacterium
AATCGCTAATGACAACCGGAGCGAAGCGTAGCTCAGCGTTAGCTAAATTTGGGTTTAGTTATTACTATCTAGGGGACTAGGTGTTTATCTGTAAATAAAAGCTAAACAGCTATTTTAATTAAACTAGGTTCTGGATTTTTAATTCTCAGTTTTTTAAGGCTTTATTCCGCTTTTTATTGCCGTTTCTTTATTTAGAATGTCTAAGCATTGCGTTTATATTATTAAACAAAATGTTTCTTGGGGCTGTTTCTGGTTTGTTTAATATTTAAAACACTAACTATAAACATAAACAGTCATGAAAACAATCACAAACAAATTTTTAGGCATTTTTGCTTTAGCACTTGTTGCTACGTTTACCCTCACGTCATGCGAGGAGGATATTGTTGACGATCTTCCAACTCCCACAAACGATGTGGTAGAGTTAGCACAGTCAAGTTCGGAGCTAAGCACACTGGTAACGGCAGTAGTTGCTGCCGATTTGGCCACTACGCTCAAAGGCGATGGCCCTTTCACCGTATTTGCCCCAACCAACGATGCATTTGCAAAGCTCGACGAGGGTGTTCTCGATATCCTTCTTGCTAATCCAATTGTTCTGGCCGATTTGCTCAAGTACCATGTGGTTAGCGGAAAGGTTATGTCTACCGATTTAACAAACTCATCGGTTCAAACCTTGCTTACGGGCAAAACTATAACCGTTTCAGTAGCCGATGGTGTAGTGCTAAATGGTTCATCAACAGTAATTAATGCGGATATTGAGGGGGCAAATGGCATGGTACACGTAATTGATGAGGTGCTTATACCTGAAGGTTTTGAACTTCCCAAGGATGATATTGTAACCATTGCCTCACAAACCCCTACGCTTAGGAGTTGGGTTGAGGCACTCACGCTATTCCCAAATCTTGTTGACGCGCTAAGCAACGATGGTTCCTTCACGGTGTTTGCACCTACTAACGATGCCTTTGCTGCTCTTCTTGGAGTTATTGGTCAGGAGAGCCTATCCGATGTTCCTGAGAGTGTAATCGAAAGGCTTTTAAAGTATCACGTTATTTCTGGAGCCGCTTTAATGTCAACCGATCTTAGCGATGGCCAAATGGCTGCTACTCTGCTTGGCGAAAACGATAAGGTTACTGTTGATATTGAAGGCGAAATGGTGAAAATTAATGGTGCCAATGTAACTTCAGCAAATATCGAAGCCTCCAATGGTGTTGTGCACATTGTTGATGCTGTTCTTGTACCAGAGTTAGAACTGAGTATTGTGAACACCATTGTGCAACCGGCTTATTTCAGTAAAGATTTCTCGGTGTTAACACAGGCAGTTGTAACTGCAGGGTTACTCGAAACGCTCATTAATCCCAATGCAAATTTTACTCTGTTTGCTCCTAGCAACAACGCTTTTGAGGCAGCGGGTATAACCAGTCTCGATGGGCTTACGGCAAACGATTTAACTCCAATTCTTACCTACCATGTTATTGATAGTAAGGTGTATGCCGAAGGTTTGCCTGCTACGGGCTCGGCTGTAAATACTCTTAATGGCGATTTTTACCTTAGCAAAAATGAAAATGGGGTGTTTATTAATGGCTTATCGCAGGTAGTGGTTGCAACTTCGGCTGGGGGCAATTTGGACCTTGGTAATGGTATAGTGCACGTGGTGAACAGAACGTTGTTGCCAACTTCTAAAACTATTGTCGATATTGCTGTAGAAGCATCTCAGGCTAACGAAGGTGCCGAGTTTGGTCAGCTTGTGGCTGCCCTTACAGCAGTTGAGAACGATGGAACTACAGATAACCTAATTACCATTCTCAGCGGTGATGGCCCATTCACAGTGTTTGCCCCAACCGATGCAGCCTTTCAGGCCTTATATTCACTAGCCGAAGTCGACGATTTTAATGCTCTTGTAAATGCGGTTGGCATTGGTACTATTGAGGCAGTTCTTAAATATCACGTGCTTGGTGCAAGGGTTTTCTCAACCGATTTGCCTAATCTTGAGAGCACAACTGTAAGCACTTTAGGTGGTAACATAACCCTCGACTTGTCTGCACTAAAAATTATTGATACCGATGCGGCTTTGAACCTTGGTACTACCGATGCTTCAATAGTTAATACCGACTTAATGGGTACAAATGGTGTAATTCATGTAATTGACCAAGTGATATTACCCTAATCTAATTTCTAATCACTTTAAAGGCAATCCAATTTTGGGTTGCCTTTTTTGGTTTATAACCATCTTGTTTTGTATTATTTTGATATTGTTTATGGGTGTGAATCACCCGCTATTTCAATATTATGTTATCAATTTTTTTGTTGTACTTGGTTTTTACCTATATTCACAATAAATTTGTGTTAATGTGTTGTTGCACATTTAATTATGTGGCTTTGTGTATATGTGTTGTGGGCTAAGTGTTGTGGTAAGTTATAATCGTTTTCGTAAATAAGCATTTTAGTTTTTTAAACAGTAAACTATTACCCTATAAAATATAGCCAATCTCTATTTTCGTAGAAGTGCATTGGTTTAAACCCTTTTTAAATGAGCAACTATCTCCTTAAACCTATCCTGCTTACACTTTTGGTAATTTATTGCTTTAGTTCAAGCGCTCAGTACGATGAGAAGCTTAGAAAAGACCGATCCTACTATTTTAACATTCCTCCGCAACCTAAGCAAAAACAGTTTTACTTTAGGTTAGGCTCGGGCATTGCAACGTATTACAAATCCGACCATAGGGATATGCAGAATTTTAGAATTCCGCTCTCGTTCCAAATTGAGGTAGAAAGCAATAAACTTCCCTTTTCTGTTGTTGCAAACACCAATTTATTAACGCAGTTCTACCTCGATGATTTTGTTTTTGCTCCAAGTGCTGCCTCGGTTAGCCTAAAATATTCCTTGGCATACCTTATGGGTAAGCCATCAAAAATCGATTTTTTTGTTCTGGGGGGTATTGGTGGATGGTATGCCTACCTTACCGATATTGAGTATGCTCAGGTTAAGGCCTACTCATACAAAAGCGAAACCGATTTGGGTATTGGTGTTACAGGAGGGGGTGGGCTGTCGTATCGTTATTTCGATTTCGACTTTGGCCTGCAGTATATGTATTTTTATGGTAAGGCTCATTTCATTGCCGGATATTTCGATCCGCAGAATTTCTACATCGGATCGCACCAGCTGCTTTTTACTGTAAGCTATAAGTTTTGGATTAATAAGACCAAGTATAAGTGCCCATCGTACCGCAAATCTGCCCCAAGATGAAAAAAATAACCCTACTACTGGCAAGCCTAACTGCTTTTACAATGCTACTTTTTGTAGCCTGTGAGCGCGACTATCCTGTTCCCATCGATGTGTTTGAAGAGGAAGTGCTTGATGATCCTTACCAAATACCAAACTCCGATATTGCCAACGGCAATGAGCTATTTGTTAATAACGATAGAATTAGGCCTACCGACGATGGTTACCACATTAAGGGTACTGTGTTTGCCAACTCCAAGTCGGGGCTTATTACAGTTACCAGCGGCGATTTTTATGTAGATATTGACAATACCACCAGCAAGGGCAACGCCATGAGCATTGATGGTTATGGTACATTTGAGTTTCCTCAGGCTGGCATCATGCAGCATTTCGACCCCGAAACCGCACAGGGTAGCTTTGTGTACTACAATACGGGATCTTTTTTTAAAAACCAAGAAGGAAAGGATGATTACCCCTTAACCGATAATTTTTACTACTTCCATTACGAGAAGGATGCCAGCAAATCCGACAAGTCGGGCACCTCTAGCAAGGATAGTACCCGCACCCGTAAGATGAAAAACTCCAAGTTTAAGTTTCGGGAGTTTTATATGGATGTGTCCGATCCACAAGTTTTTATTCTTGGCGATTACGAAACCAAAACCAACGTTTACAAAGATCTTTGGATGGGCTTCTCGGCCAATCATCTTTTTGAGTTTGAGCCTTACCACTACAGCGATAGGCTCGACGAGGTAGCCGGGGGGATGGGGTTTTACCCAATGAATGGTAATTTTTACATGGCCGGAAAAATTCCCATTAAAAAGTATCAGGTAAAAATTGATGGTAAATCAACCATAAATACCGATTTTGGAACTGGGGGCGAGCTCGACTTCTTTGAGAATTGCATAGAGGAAGGCCAGTTTCAGATGAGTGCCAATGGCGATTTATACGCCGATAGTAAGCTTATAAGCATCTTTAAAAAGGAGTATAAGTTAGCAAAGGGAACCTTACAGGCAGAGTTTTCATCTAGTGGTGCGGCTCTGCGTATGGCTGGCGAGTATAACAACAATTACCTAAAGGATATTCTTGGCGATCAGGCCTCAAAGTACCTCGGGTCAATGGAGCATGAGGGGCGAATGTACATTAGGCTAACCGATGATATTGACGACTTCTTAGTTTTTGTAGAGCAGGGATTCTCGCTAAACGTGCTAAACTTTGGCGATTTGAAATGTATGGAGAGCGTGGTTAAATGCACCAAGGATGAGTTTGAGATCCACGGT